>DATCMG010000147.1:0-3026 GCA_036563555.1 Roseomonas sp.
GGGTGCAGAAGCTGGTCGAGCGAGCCCGGGTTCACGCGGCGCACCGCCTCGGTCCGGTCGATCAGCCCCTCATTCGCCATGTCCACGGCGATGCGAAGGGAGGCTGCCGCGGTGCGCTTCCCGTTGCGGGTCTGCAGCATGTAGAGCTTGTTGCGCTGGACCGTGAACTCGATGTCCTGCATGTCCGCGTAATGCTTCTCGAGCGTCGCGCGCACCTCGACCAGCTCGGCATAGGCAGCGGGCATGGCCGCTTCCATGCTGCGCTCGCCCGGCTTGGCGCGGGCCTCGGACATGGGCTGCGGCGTGCGGATGCCGGCCACCACGTCCTCACCCTGGGCGTTGATCAGGTACTCGCCGTAGAAGACGTTCTCGCCGGTGGACGGATCGCGCGTGAAGCAGACGCCGGTCGCGCAGTCATCGCCCATATTGCCGAAGACCATGGCCTGGACGTTCACCGCCGTGCCCCAGTTCGCCGGGATGTCGTGCAGGCGGCGATAGGTGATGGCGCGCTGGTTCATCCAGCTTCCGAACACCGCGCCGATCGCGCCCCAGAGCTGGGCGTGCGGGTCCATCGGGAAGTCCGCTCCCGTCACCTCGCGCACCATGTCCTTGTAGCCGGCAGCCACCTGCCGCCAGTCCCCGGCGGTGAGCTGCGTGTCCTCGACGACGCCACGGGCGAGCTTCGCGTCCTCGATCACCTCCTCGAAGCGGTGGTGGTCCACGCCGAGCACGACGGAGCCGTACATCTGGATGAAGCGGCGATAGCTGTCCCAGGCGAAGCGGGCATCGCCCGAGGCCTTCTCCAGCCCCTGCACCGTGGTGTCGTTTAGGCCGAGATTCAGCACCGTATCCATCATGCCGGGCATGGAGACGCGGGCACCGGAGCGGACCGAGACGAGCAACGGGTTGGCGGGATCGCCGAACTTCGCTCCGACCGCCTCCTCCACCCGGGCCAGCGCGGCCTTCACCTGCTCGGTCAGGCCGGAAGGGTACTGCCCCTTGTTCTCCGTGAAATAGGTGCAGACCTCGGTGGTGATGGTGAAGCCGGGGGGCACGGGCAGGCCGATCGAGGCCATCTCCGCCAGGTTGGCGCCCTTGCCGCCCAGCAGGTTCCGCATGTCGGCACGGCCGTCATTCCACCCGGCCCCGAAGCCATAGACCCAGCTTGTCATGACCTGATCCCTTAAGACTCGATACGCGCGATGTCGGCTATTTCGTCCATGGCGCCGCGCAGCAACGCCAGCAAGCCTAGCCGGTTCCCCCGCAATTCCCCATCGGGGTCATTTACGGTGACCCGGTCGAAGAACGCATCCACCGGGGCGCGCAGCGGCGCGATAGCGGCCATGGCACCGGCGAAATCCTCGCGCCCCAGCGCGGCCTGGACGGCGGGGCGGGCGGCCTCCAGCGCCGCGGCCAGCGCCTTCTCCTCCGGCTCGCGGAGCAGTTCGGGGGCGATGGCGGGTGCATAGGCCCGCCCGTCCTTCTTTTCCTCGATCCGCAGGATATTGGCGGCCCGGCGATAGGCGGCCAGGAGGTCCGTGCCCTCCCCCGTCGAGAGGAAGTCGCGCAGCGCATCGGCACGCGCGAGCAGGCGATTCAGGTCGTCATCTCCCGATGTACCGAAGGCCGCGGCCACGAGATCGTGACGCAGACCCTCCGCCCGCATCTGCACGCGCAGGCGCTCGGCCAGGAATTCCACCACTCCCTGAGCGAAGGCGGCGACCATCGGTGGCTGCCGGGAATCCGCCGCGGGCTTCCAGCCGGCATTCATGCGCTCGGCCGCGACGGCCATGCCGAATTCCGGCGTGGCCGTCGTGCCCTGGGCCATGGGGTAGCCGAAAAAGGCCTCGGCCACCGCATCGGCCAGTGGCAGGCGCAACCCGTTCTCGCGCACGATGCGGATGATGCCGAGCGCCGCGCGGCGCAGCGCATAAGGATCGCCCGAGCCGGTCGGGCGCTCATCGGCCGCGAAGAAGCCGGCGAGCTGGTCCAGCTTGTCGGCCAGCGCCACGGCCACCGCCACGGGTTCCGACGGCACCGCGTCGCCCGGGCCGAGGGGACGGTAATGCGCGCCGATCGCCTCGGCCACGCGCGGGTCCTCACCGCCATGCAACGCGTAGTAGCGGCCCATCACCCCCTGGAGTTCCGGGAACTCGCCGACCATGCCGGAGGCGAGATCCGCCTTGGCCAGGCGCGCGGCACGGGCGGCCAGATCGGGATCGGCACCGACCATCGGCGCGATATGCCGCGCCAGCCGCTCCAGCCGCCGCACGCGATCGCCCTGCGTGCCGAGCTTCGCATGGAACACCACGGAATCGAGCTTCGGCAGGAAGGCTTCCAGCGACTGCTTGCGGTCCAGGTCCCAGAAGAATCGGGCATCGGACAGGCGGGCCCGCAGCACGCGCTCATTGCCGCCGATGATGGCGGCTCCGCCATCCCTGGCCGCGATGTTCGCCACCAGCGCGAAGCGGGCGGCCGCGCGGCCATCGGGGTGGCGCAGGGCGAAATAGCGCTGGTTCACCCGCATGGTCGTCCGCATCAGCTCGGGCGGCAGATCCATAAAAGCGTCGTCGATGCGGCCCAGCAGGGGGACCGGCCATTCGACCAAGCCCGCCACCTCGGAAAGCAACCCGCGATCGGGCACGATCTCCAGCCCCTCGGCCGCGGCAAGTTCGGTGATCCCGCTTTCGATCATCCGCTCGCGCTCGGCGGCGTCGGGAATGACGGAACGCTCGCGCAGCCCGGCCTCATAGGCGGCCACGGAAGCAACAACGAAGGCGCCGGGGGACTGAATACGGTGGCCTTCGGTGAGTTCGGCCGCGCGCAGCCCATGGGCGGCATCGGCGCCCTCTCCCAGGCCGAAGGGCACCACCGCGCCGTCCAGCAGGCAGAGGATGCGCTGCATCGGCCGCACCCAGATCAGGTCCGAGGTGCCCCAGCGCATCGACTTCGGCCAGGGAAAGCGGCGGATCAGGGCGGGGATAACCTCGGCCAGCACCTCGGCGCTCGGCCGTGCCGGGTTCCGC
>DATCMG010000164.1:0-2897 GCA_036563555.1 Roseomonas sp.
CCACGCCCAGTTCCTGCAACGCCTCCGGGTTCCGTTCCTCCGCCCGCCAGAGTGGCAGGCCGGCGATGCGGATCTCCCCGGCGCTCGGCGGCAACAGCCCCGCCACCATCCGCAGCAGCGTCGTCTTCCCGCAACCGGAAGGGCCGAGCAGGACGAGGAACTCCCCCCGTCGCACCGCGAGATCAGTCGGCGAGAGCGCGTGGACCGAGGTGCCGCCCGGCACGGGATAGCGCTTCTCGACACCCCTGAGGGCAATCTCGGCCGCTGCGTCGGTTGGTGAAGTTGTCATATCGGCAGGACAGGTTGGACATGTTGCCGCTCCGGCGCAACATCCTCGTCCATGCAGTCGGGAGGACCTGGATGGCGCCCCCTCGGAGGAGCATTACATGCTGGTGATGGCGCGAGCATCGGAGAGGGATGGGGAGAGTCCGCTTCCGCTCTATCACCGCATATATCTCGTCCTGCGGCAGCGGATCGCGGAAGGGCAATGGAAGCCTGATGCCGCCATGCCGGGCGAACATGACCTCGCCCTCGGCTTCAACGTGTCACGCATTACCATCCGCCGCGCGCTGGAAAGGCTGGAACGCGAGGGGCTGATCAACCGGCGCCGCGGCAGCGGCACCTTCGCGCAGCCAGGCGGAGAAGGGGCGCCGATCCGGCAGGATCTCGGTGGCCTGCTGGAGAACCTGGTGGTCATGGGCCGGAAAACGAGCGCGCGCGTGCTTGCCTTCGGCTATGCCGTGGCGCCCGCCGAGGTGTCAGCCGCGCTGGAGGTCCCGGCTCGCGACAACGTGCAGAGGTCCGTGCGCGTCCGCAGCCATCGCGGGCAGCCCTTCTCCCATCTCACCGCCTGGGTGCCGGAGGAGATCGGGCACGGCTTTGGCCGGGCCGACCTCGCGCGGCGCCCGCTCCTCATCCTGCTGAAGGAAGCCGGCTTCGCCCCTGCGGAAGCCGATCAGCTCATCTCCGCGCGGCCGGCCGATGCAACCGTGGCGGAAGCGCTGCAGGTGGAGGTGGGCTCGGCCCTCCTCTATGTGCGCCGGCAGGTGCGGGACGCCCGCGGGCGTGCCGTTGAGTATCTGCAGGCGCTCTACCGCCCGGATCTCTACGAATACCATATGGGCATGCGCCGCGTGTCGCGCTTCGGCCGCTCGCTCTGGACCACGCAGACCGAAAGCGCCGATTGACGGGATCCCACTTCAGCCGGAACATGTTTGTCTCACAGGACAACTTTACGGACCCGGCCTGGACGTCCGTGATCATCGGGGAGACTGGATAATGGCAGCGTTGTTCGGCCGGCGTGGCCTTCTCGCAGGTGCTGCCATGGTAAACCTTGCCGCTCCCGGCCTGATCCGGCGGGCCGGGGCGCAGGGGCTGCGGCAAGTGCGCTACCTCACGCCCTTCGGCTACATTCTCGGTTTCGCTGACACCCTCTATGCCCAGGCCGGCGGCTTCTTCGCGAAGGAAGGGCTGGACGTGAAGATCGATGGTGGCCGGGGCTCCGCCATGTCCGTGCAGCAGGTTGTGGCGGGCAACGTGCTCCTCTCCCGCACGGGCGGCACGGACCTGATCAAGGCTTATGTGAAGGACCCTTCCATTGTCGCGATCGGGGAAATCTATCAGCGCGACGGCTTCTTCGTGATCAGCCAGGAGAGCAAGCCGATCCGCACGCCGGCCGATATGGCGGGCAAGACCATGGGCATCGTCAGCACCGGCGGCGCTACGGAGAACCTGCTCGACATGATGCTCGTGGCGCGCGACGTGCCGAAGGACAGCGTGCGGCGCGAGCAGGTGGGCAATGCGCCGAGCGCCTTCGAGCTGGTGAAACGAGGCCGGGCGGATGCCTTCATCGCCACCAGCGACACGGTGTTCCAGCTGCGATCGGACAAGCAGGCCGTCCACGCATGGTCGACGGATGATGTCGCGCCCTGTCCCGGTCAGGTCTACATAACCTCGAAGGCAACGCTGGAGCGCGAGACCGAGACGCTGGCGAAGTTCCTGCGCGGCGTGCAGGCCGCGCTGGAATCCATGGCGGCACAGAAGGACAACCTCGCCCCGGTGGTGAACACGATCGCCGGCGCCTACGACATCGCCGAGGGGCGACGGCCCGACAAGGGTGCCGCCGTGCTCGCCAACGGGCTGGAGCAGACCTTCGCCGCGCCGATGCGGGACAAGCTCGCCTCCCGGGCCGAATCCTGGGATGCGGCAGCGGCGCTGATGGTGAAAGCCGGCATCATCGCAGCGCCCACCGACCGCGGCTGGTATGATGATCGCGTCCGGAAGCTGGCTTTCGGCTGAGCCATGTCCACGCTTCTGCTACTGATCGATCTTCAGGTCGCGTTCTGCGATCCGGATGGTTCGATCGCGCGGCAGGGGCGGAATATCTCCGCACTGGCGCGCGCGGCCTCGGTCTGCGATGCGCTGGCGGAGGAGGCGCGCGCGCATGGCGTACCTGTGGCCTGGACCCGGCATGTGTTGCGCCCGGATTACGCGGATGGGGGCGGGCTGATCCGGATGCGGCCGAATCTCGCGCGGATCGGTGCGCTCCGGGCCGGCACCCCGGATGTCGCACTCTCCGCCCTCGTGCGAGCGCTTCCGCAGGACCTGGTGATCGACAAGCCCCGCTACTCCGCCCTCTACGCGACATCGCTGGAGGCAATCCTGCGTTCCCTGGGCGCACGGCGCGTGCTGGTCGGCGGGGTCACCACCTCCATGTGCGTGGAGACGACGGTGCGCGACCTGGCGCAGCGTGACCACGAGGTCTCGGTCATCGCGGAAGCCTGTAGCGATTTCGACGCGGCGCGGCACGCTGCCTCGCTGGAGGCCATGGCCTTTGGTTTCGCGCCGGTGATCAACCAAGAGAGCGCGGCCGCGATACTGGCGGAACCTGCCCCGCC
>DATCMG010000166.1:0-11756 GCA_036563555.1 Roseomonas sp.
GGCGCGGGTGCGGCGCGGCGACACGCTGGTGGTGGCGCGCATCGACCGCCTGGCCCGATCGCTCGCCCACCTGCTCGAGGTGGTCGAAACCCTGCGCGCCAAAGGCGCCCATTTCCGCTCGCTCGCCGACCCGATCGACACCTCGGGCCCCAGCGGCGTGCTCGTCCTGCAGATGCTGGGGGCGGTGGCCGAGTTCGAGCGCAGCCTTATCCGGGAGCGCACCAAGGCGGGCCTGCAAGCCGCCAGGGCGCGCGGGCGGGTGGGCGGCAATCCGGGACTGCGGGCGCGGGATCCCGCCGTGCTGCGGAAACTCGCCGCCGCCCGCCGGGCGTCACGCCTGGCAAACCTGTTGCCGGACCTGGACCGGTGGTTGCCCCTGGTCCGTAAACTGCGCCCGGCACAGCCCTGGCCGGACGTCACCGCGGCGGTCAACCAGGCGCTGCCGGCCGGCCACCGTCGCTTCACCATGGACCGGCTCGTCAGTACGACCAGGCTGCTCGTGGCCGAGGCCTTGGCCGAGCCGGAGCTGATGGGGACCGCCCCGCGCCGTCGTCCACGCAAGGACCGGCTCGCCCGCCAGCGCGCCACGGAGGTCGTCGCAGCCCTGGTGGCGGGGCGCGGCAGCATCACGCTCGCCCAGCTCGGGACCGAGCTCACCCGCCTCGGCTTTGCTCCCCCGCGTGGCGGGGACCAGTGGGCGCCCTCCTCGGTCAAGGCGTTGCTCGACCGGGCACGCATGGCGGGTCTGCTGGCGCCACCCCCTCAACCGGCGACGCATCCCGCGGTCATCGGTTGAGAGGACGGCGACGGACAGCAGGCGGCCGGAAGGCGGACGATGTCGTTCAGATCGGCCAGGGCATGCTGCGTCAGCCGGCGGACGCGATCGCCTTCGAGCATTCACCTCCGTTTGCGAATGCTCATGGCGCCCCCCTGAGGTCTATAGGACGCGATCAGTATGCGGTAACTACCCTGAGAAGGTTCGACTCATAGCGTCAGATTTTCCCAGTCGCTTTGCGGACGGAAGCGCGCGGCCGGGTCCGCCGCCCCGCCGAGGCCCGCCATCCCGGACGGGGGCACTCTGCCGGTCGCCGCGCGACGGGACCGCAGGGCGGGCGCATGACCTATTAGGCAGCTCAACCCAATGAAGGCCCCTCCAATAGGGCAGTCGTTAGTGAACGCTTACTCTTCGGTAGAGGATCCGCCACCCTGTTGGCCACAATCAATAGGTCGGCCCGTTGACCCGCGGCCTCGCTTGCCACCCGCCCGCGTTGGTGACGGATCACTGCGCTCCGCCGTCGGATGCGATCGTCCGGAACCACCGCAGGGCCATTTTGTGCTCGGGGGAGTCGTTGAGGAGGGGTTGGGACTGGAACGCGCGCAGGAGGGCCGGTTCGAGCATGGCCTGGGTCACGCCCGGCAGCTCGTTGGCGAGTTCCTCCGCAAGCCGCTTTGAGGGGTTAGCTGCGTTGTTGGCGACGGCAACATTGACGGCGCTCTGGAGGCGTCTCGGCAGTTCGGGGTCGCGCTGCATCTGGGCGAGCAGGCCCGAGTTCAGGTAGCCGATGATGCTGAGCTTGAGGAATAGGCCACGGCTGGCCGCCGTGCTCGGGTTGAAGGCCAGCGCGACACCCTTGTGCCCGAGCGCTCCTCCGACATTGATCCAGAGCGCGGCCGTGTTGGCGAAGCGCTTTAGGCGCCTCGGGTTGGAGCCGAGTGCGTGCACCACGCTCTGCGCCTCCACCGCGCTAAACGATAGGCCGGACATCTCCATGGTCTCGTTCAGGAGGGCGGTAGCATCCGCTGTCGACAGCAGGGGCACCTCCACTGAGAGGCTGATCGTCTTCTCGATATACTCGTCGGCGTCGACGACAGGCGGCGTCGGGCGGCCAACCGGGTTGGGCCCCTGGGGGTAGCGCAGCTCCAGCCCGCGACTGACGACCGCGCGGTCGACAGCAACCACGTAGGCGCACTCCGGGGCGTCGAGGAACAGCTTGATGGCCTCGAACACCTGTAGGGCTGCATCCGGGAGGCACCGGTCTAGGTCGTCAACCAATACGTAAACCCGCGCGCCCGACAGCTGCCGGATGGAGCCGGTGACCTCACCGAAGAGATGGCTGAACTGCTCGATGGACACGACCTGCTGGATGGATCGCTGTGTGGAGACCCGCTGGAATATACCAGCGATGCGCTCGATGCGCTTCGCCGAGTCCTCGGACTTGCCTTCCTCCCCACTCTTCTGGCCCAGCAGACGCCTGACTGTTCCCGCCACGCTCCCGAACACCCCGCCCCCGACGCCCAGCGCCGCCACACCGATGCCGATTTGGAGTGCCTCAGAGATGGCCGCCGCCCAATTGACCTTCAGCGGCCCCTGCTCGGTTTTGGTAAAGCTTTCGTACAGGGAACGCTCGAGTTCTCTTATCATCGCCGGATCGCCGCCGTGGTCTTTCAGGGCGGCCAGCACGCGCAGGATGAGCGCCCGCCAAAGGGCCTCACGGTCCTGGTACTTCCACGCGTTGAAATCCACGACGACCGACCCGGTCGGAAGGCGGCGCTGAATCGCTCTCATCATGGTGGTCTTGCCCGCGCCCCAGGGCCCGTGGAGACCGAGGACAAACGCGGTCTTCCGGGGTGCCGCCAGGGTACCGGCCAGCGTCTCCGCCAGGAGCTCGAACTCGAACTTCGGTGCCTCGGCAGGCTCGTCGGTCATCATTTGCGCATGTCGTCTCGTGGCGGGCTGGGGGAGGAAGGAGGCGGGGCTGGCGAGGGTCCAACGGCGGACGAGTAGACTTGAATGGTGCCCCAACCAGGAAGAGGTGGGAGCACCTCGGCCGCCACCAAATCCCGTTCCGCAACACGGCGGGCGTTCGGGAGGGTTTCGGTGGCCATCGCCCGTTCAAGAATGGACTGGGCCTCGAGGATCCGCGAACTCGGCGCGTCAAGGTATTCCAACCTCCGGTACACCGATGTGCAGAAACGCACGAAGTCACTCACGCGCAGCCGCATGTAGTACAGGGCCAGTACCAAGATGACAGCCACCGCGGCGAACACAAACAAGAATGATTCAGTTGGCGTGAACGAAGGGTAAGAGGGCTCGTTCGCGACGACTAGCTTCCAATAGGCGGCCCACGCTGCCGCCCCGCCGAAAAGGCTCGTCGGCAGAACCTGAATGAGTCCGACCTTGATCGTCCATTGATTCGCGAGTGCGCGCAGCTGCTGCACGGCGGTGGCGATGACGTCGTGTCGAGCCTGGCGCTCGCGTGCTTCCGCCACGTCCTCTTGGTCGGGCAGGACCGCCTCGCTGACTGCACCGGACCGCGCCCCCTCTCCGAGGGTCACGACGGCGCGGCTCCGGACCTCCTCAGCTTCGCGCAAGACTCGGCCGCGGACCTCCGAGGGCGTTTCGACATCACCCGGCGTGCTTGGCTCCCTGGTTGAGCGCTCCGCGGTGAGCGCGGCGGAGACGGCTGCCTCCAGCTCACGCTTCAAAGCAGGCGACTCGGCGTTCACGAACTGCACCCTTGGATAGCGGACGCGCCAAGCCTTGAGGTAACGATCGTCGACCGCGCCGGACAGGAGGAGTATCGCGCTCTGACCCGGGTCGTCCCTGCCAGAGTAGCGCCTAGCGGCCTCGTCCGCCCGGTTCACCAGGGCCACGGGGTCGCGCGCGTACTTCGCCTGAACGCGGATGACCTTATCCCCAAGCGCGATGACGAGGTCGTCGGTAACGTCGGGGCCGGTCTGCGTCACGGAGGCGCCCTGCGCACGGGCAGCCTCCGTCAGGAGCTGAAGGGGCCGGGGCTCGGCCGTCGGGTGGAGGCGCCGACGCGCGGCGGTCACGACTTGTCCGCGGCTCGGTGCCAAGATCCCGCCGTCCGACTCACCGTAGAGGTCATGCAACAGGGTCATCACCCGACGGATGTTTCCGTCCGCGGCGGCCACGACCCAGCCAGCTTCAATCCTCCCGAAACTGCTCCAGTGTTGCGCATAGACCGCAACGATTTTTAGGACGTCGTCCTCGTCCAGGCGCAGCAGGTTGATGGCGCTGTTGCCCAGAAAGCGATCCAGGAAGTCGCCCTTCTGTTTCCACGCGTCCCAATGTCCGCTGACGCAGACCATCGCGCCCCTTAGTGCAAGCCCTTCAACGAGGCGCTTCAGCCATGTGGTGTTCCGGCGGCTGCGGTGCCGCAAGTCGTGGCGGGTCAGGTGCTCGAACTCGTCGATGAGGAGCACGAACGGCTGGTTCTGCCGACGGGACAGCGCAGCTAAGGCAAGAAGCCCCTGGGAGGCGCGCATGGCCGGGTCCAGCCCCGCGCGCACCCGAAGGCGCGAGAGTTGCGCAGCCTCAAGATCCTGCCCCGCGAGCCAATCCTCTGCCAGGTCGGCCGTCTCTTCCCAGCGGAGGGCGGACAGGACGCTCTGCAGGTACGGGGCCGTCCGTCCCGAAAGACGCCGGATTTCATGGTCGAACCGCTCGTCGACTTCCGAAACGTCGAATAGCCCGGGTTCGCGGAAACGCTCGTAGAGCGCCCGGCGGTTCTGCCGGAATTCCTCCGCGAGGTCCCGCGTGTCCTCGGCCTCCTCTGCAACCTGGCAGGCGATGTCGGTCAGCAGCTGCCGCACCAGTTCCCTAGGTCGGCAGCCGTCAACGAGGGCGGGACCGAGATCCTGAGAGTACCATGCCTCGACGGGGGCCTCGCTCGCTGGCGCGAACACGAACCACGGCTTCGTGGGCCGCGGGCTCACGGCGTCGTTGCGCGACAGGCATTCGTGTCGGAGGACTCCGGCGGCGAAACGTAGCAGGTGCGTCTTCCCCGCCCCGAAATCGCCCTCGACTGCGAGCAGGAGCTTTGCTGGCTTCTCAGAGGATTTCGAGAAGCACGCAGCGTATTCGCGCACGAGACCCTCGACCTGCGCGGTTTCCGGCGTATGGACGGTCGCCTCCCGGATGTCGGCGACGTCAGCTAGCGGCAGTACAGGGTAGACCGGGAACGGGTTGCCTTCAGGGCGGCGGGAGGTTGTAGCCATTGCCGCCACTCACCGGATCAACCGCTGCCGGAGCTCGGCGGCGGTGCACTCGCATACGTGCCGGATCCCGCCAAGCTCACCCTCCGCGGTTTCCAGGCGAAGGCTGAGGTTGTGACCGACGGCGCGGAGGGAACGCCCACCGCTCCCTGCCACCGTGGCAGGCACGCTCGCGTCAAAGGGGAATAGCTGAAGGTCAGGCTCTATCGCCAAGGGCTGAAGAATGGGTTCCGAGCGGAACTTGTCGAGGCGCCACTCCATGAACCTCCGTACGTCCGCCTCGTCCGCCCTGCCCCGCTCGACGAGAACCATTCGAGGACCGTAGGCATAGAGTTCCTTGTTTTTGAGGCTGTCGTCCGAGGTCGTCGCCACGATGACCATGAAGATCCTCGGCGCGAACGCGTTATAGAGATCCACCAGCTCGTCGATCCCACCGGCCGGTAGGTTCCTGACGAAGACGATGGCGGAGGCCGGGGCGTTGCCGTGGGCTCTGGTCAAGATTTCCTGCAGAGCCGCGAAGTGCTGCCTCATAGACAGCGGGTCCACGGGAGCCCCCGCCCTCGGAAACGACACCTCGTGGGTCGACCAGTCACCGTCGCCCCTAGGTGCGGGGCAGCCCATCACCTGCTTGACGACCTTCGCGGCAAAGGTGGTCTTGCCGGATCCCATGATCCCAAGCACGAGGCAGATTGCGGCCCGCCGTGGGGGCCCGTTCGCCTCGTTCGCGCCCCAAATGGCTTGCCTTACTTGCGCGGTGCCCTCAGCGATTCCGGCCAGCGTAGGGCAGAAGAGCCGCTCGAGCGCGCCGTCCTGATCGATTCGGAGCGCCCTTCCATTCAGCCGCTCACCGTCCGATCCAGGCGGGTCGAACGGGTCTGCGGTAAGCCCGAAGCTGATCTCGAGAGGCATGCAGGCGTGCCCGTCAGTGACGTCCGGGCCGCAATGCGCCCCGCGGCAAGGGAGTCCACAGCACTTTACGAACCTCCGGTAGCCTTCCCCAACGGGCCTGGACGACTGGTTGCCAAGATGAAGCCGTCTCGAAGCCGCTCGCAAGCACGAACATGACCGTCCCGCGAATTGAGACAGCCGTCCTCGCGTCTTCCTCGAATTGCAATCCGACGGTCGCGCAGTGCAGGGCGAGGCGGCCCTCCACCTCATCAAGGTCACCGCGGGAGGGTGCTGGCGCGACCCGCCGTTGGCCATGACGAGCGAAGGCGTGCCCGCTCGCCGTCGTCCCGCAATGCTGGTTCCAGAGGAGGAGCACGGAGAGGTGGCGCAGGCCGTCTGGGGGATAGCCGGGAGCCTGTGCCCAGACAGGCCGCGGCAGACGATCGCGGTCCTGGTCACTGTCGCGGTGCTGCTCCTGCCCTCTGCCTTCACGCAGGTCGGCGTGATCCTGGCCGGGGCAGCGACGCGGGACCGCCGGGTTCCGCAATGCCCTTCCGCGTCCCGCGAAAGCTCGCGATCATCGCGCTGGCCCTGTTTCCATCCTGCTAACCGAGATGCCACTGCTGGCCGCAGCGACCGGCTCCCACACCGTCGGCACCGTCGAGGCGTCCTACCGGGCCGGGTCGTTGGTCTTCGGTGGCGGCCATGTGGTGCTGCCGCTTCTGGAGCGTGCCTTCGTGCCGACCGGCTGGATCGGCGTCGACCCGTTCCTCGCGAGTTACGGTGTGGCCCAGGCGGTGCCGGGGCCGCTCTTCACCTTCGCTGCCTATGTCGGCGCGGCGCAGAACCTGCCGCCGAACGGCATCGTCGGGGCGGCACTCGCGCTGTTGACGGTGTTCCTGCCGGGGATCCTGCTGATGCACGGCATGCTGCCCTTCTGGGACGCGCTGCGGCATCGGTCGACGGCGCGCGGCGTGCAGGGCGTCAACGCCGCCGTTGTCGGCCTGCTCGCCGCCGTGCTGTTGGGGTCAGGACACGAAAGTGAGCCTCGACTTTGCGCATTTGAGCTGGGCCGGCGCGATGGCCGGGCGCCATCTCAGGGCGCGTAGCAGGCTGTCTCGATGAGGTGGCGCAGCTCGGGCGGGATAGGTTCCGTCATGTCGGCCTTGTCGGCTGATCCGACGACATGCTCGAACCACAGATGGTGCCGCAATCGCGCCAGCGCGTCGGCGAAGGTCGCGGCCGGCTTGGGATACCATGCCGCCCGACGCGGCGAGAGTGCGAGGCGCTCGGCATGCTTGGTGCACGTAGAGCGCGACGAGGCTGTAGAGACCGAGCAGCAGCGGCGTGGTCCGGAAGATGGCCGGGTCCGACCACTGGCGTTGGGTTTCGACACCGAGATGCGCGCGAGCCTCTTCGTAGGTCGTCTCCATCGACCAGCGTCGGCTGAACAGGTTCAGCACCTCGCGCGGGCTGGCCTCCGTGTCGGTGCACAGGAAGGCCTCCGGCTCGCGCTTGGCGTCGGGATAGCGGACCAGCACCCACAGGATCGGCACGATCGGCTTGCCGGAATGGTGCCAAGTGCCGTGCCGTGGGTGTATTCGATCCAGCCAGCGCTGCGCCACGCTGCGCGGCTGGCCTGGACGACCCGCCGCCAGCGTGTCGCCGGATCGGTCGTGCGTCCCACGAGCGAGGGCTGCCGGTCGCCCTTCAGCGCCGGACGGCCGCGCCGGTCCCACTCGCCCGGTGGGGCGAACAGGCGCGCATCACGCCGTAGTCGCGTGATCACCACCATGCGGGTTCGCAGGGCATGCAGCAACTCGAGGGCGGCGAACTCGCCATCCATGACATCGACGATCGGCCGATCTGGCAGCCAGCGCCGCAGCGTCAGCAGCAACTGGCGGGCCCAATCGGTCACAGGGCGAGGAGCGGCCCGCGTCGTAGAAGTGGCCAGCCGGGCCGATGTGCCGGCCACGGCGGCGCTTCAGCGAGTGGTCGACACCGATGACGATCGGCCCTGCCGGGACGAAGGCGGCCACCACCATCCGCACCAGAGTGCGGGCGAGACCGAGGCTCGACCAGGCATTCCGGCTGAGCACACGGTGGAATGCGGCAAAGCCCGGATGCTCGGCGACACCGAGCACGCGCAGGCAGGCCGTCACCGTACGCGGCCCGATGGCGAGCAGCGCGCCGACCGCAAGCGCCGCGACGCTCGGCCGGGTGCGCCGGGAAAAGGGGGTCAGGAAGGGCGCGAGCCAGGCAGTGAAGCGGGGCGGGAGGTGCGGATCGGGGCGGACCATGGCGGGCCTGCAGGGCTATGGTGCTGCAGGACCGAACGGGTCAGGAGGCGGAGGATCGGCATGCGACAGCGCGATCCAGTCGTCGAGCGGATCGCCGCTTTTGCCTGGCCGCGCGGCGGCGTCGAGGTCCGCCGCGTCTCGGGCGGCTACTCGCTGCTGTCAGCCCGCACAGGCGAGCCGGTCGCGCGGCTCAGGCCGCTGCCCCGCGGTGATCGGGTTGAGGTCCTCTGGCGGCGCCGCAGCGCGTGGGGCCTTGCTGGCCAATTCGGTGCCAGCTTCGGCCTCGACGACGCACTGACCTTCATCGCCTCAGAGCCAGCATTCTGGACCCGCGCCTGACCTCTCGGCCCCGTGATATGAGCAAAGTCAAGGCGCGCTTTCGTGTCCTGCCCCCCCATGGACGCCCGCGAGCCCCCTTCCCTGCCCCAGAATCTTCGAAGGCAATGGAACCCCGGCCTTAGAGGAAGGCCGCAGCAGCCGGGCCTGACACCCTGTGGCTCATGCTGGCGGCCCGTCCCCTTCATGCCATTTGGCACGGCGGTCACGCTGCTGTTCAGCTTTAGCGCCGCACTCCATCGAGAAGCGTGGACGAAATCTGACCGCGTCTTGGAGTCGTCCCCGTCATCCACACTACAGTTCGGGGGAGAAGCGATAAGGCACCATTTTTCCCCAAGCCGAGCGACTTACCTTCGGGGGATAAGAGATGCGGGGGTGGGGGAGAAGCGATCAGAGGATGGGGGAGAAGTGATCTTCTTCAACTAATAGATCAACTACCACTTCAACGAGAGCATCGCTTATCCCCCATCTTCCCGTAGGGCTGTGGAACGAGGCAGGCTCAGGGAATGGGTAAGAACGAGTCTGACCAGCTTCAGCTTGGTGAAGCAGCGCGGTTGGTACAGGAGCACGGCGCTGAAGGCGCGCGGGCCCTAGTGCGGCGCGAACACCGGCCGTTGGTAGCAATCGCTGCCGAGGTGCTGGCGGACGATGCCCAGCGTATCGGGATCTCCTATGCCGGCTTCTGCGTTACCAGCTTGCCGCATAAGGCGCTCGAGGACGGAGCCTCGTGGCTACGTAAGGGCCCACCTCTGACTTTGCTCGTGGAGCCGGGCACCCTCGTAGATTCGAACGGTGCGATCCGCCACCTGGGCGTGCCCTACGGCGCCCGGGCAAGGATGATCCTGCTCTACCTCCAGACTCATGCCGTCCGTAGCCGGTCGCGGGAGGTGGAGCTGGGGGCTAGCCTCAACGCTTGGTTGAAGCGCCTGGGCTTCTCCTCGGGCGGCGAAACTCGAGCTGGAATGCGAGAGCAGGCCGCGCGCATCGCCGCCTGCCGGCTACAGCTCGCCTGGCACCGGGAGACCGACGCGGGCAGGATCGCAGGCGGCTTCCTGACGGGCAGCCTGTCCTTTGCCCGCCCTGCACCCGACGGGCAGGGGATGCTCTGGCAGGAGCGAGTAGTGTTGGATGAGGCCTTCTACGCCGCCCTGACCCATCATCCCGTGCCGCTCCAGGAGGCCGCGCTACGGGCGTTGCGCGACCGATCCATGTCACTCGACCTCTATGTCTGGCTCGCTTACCGCCTGCACAGCCTGACCGCCCCTTTACCAATCCGTTGGGCCGCGCTGCACGGGCAGTTTGGTGCAGGCTACGCCAAGCTGTTCCAGTTTAAACCTCGATTGCTGGAGGCCCTTAGCGCTGCGCTAGCGGCTTATCCCGGTGCTAGAGTGGAGGTAGAGCTTCAAGGCCTCGTGCTGCACCCTTCTTCCCCGCCTGTGGCGGCCGCCCTGGTGCTGGGGCATCGCTTCTCCCCCACTGCACCCCTTTCCGGTTCTGACTAAGGTCGCGCCCATCAGACCAGTTCGCGACCAATAGTGAGGAAGGCATAGCCTTCGACCCGTGATCAGAGTCCAATCGCCTCGACGGAGCCTCGTGCACCGAAGCCGGCAAGTTCTGACGTCAGAATTTTAGCAGCGTATCGATGCGGGCGCGTAGGGCGGTCAATCCATGTCGCTCAGCCTCGCTCAGCGTTTCGCCCTTTGCTTTGCGGCGCTCCAGCATCAGTGTCACCCGTTCTAGTGCTGACCAGTGGTCGGGTGAGGTGGGTTGCCTCGGGGGCGGCGGAGCTGCCGCACGGGCTTCGCGAATTGCCCGCACTGTCAGAGCCCCCTCGCTCGCCCTCTGCATCAGGCTGTCCCGCACGGGACCATCTTCCAGGCGAGCGAGCTCCACGAGTACATTCCGTGGCACGTCGGCAGCCTGCTCCAGGAACGCAGGCGGCAGAGTTAGCAGTCGGAGGCTCGCACTCACCTCGGCTGGGCTGCGCCCCAGCATCTCCGCGGCCGTCTGCTGACTCACCCCCTTCTGCGTCAGCAGGCGCTGCAGCCCGCGCGCCTCCTCGACGGGCGTCAGGTCGACACGCTGGAGGTTCTCCAGGAGCGCAGCAAGACCTGCGTCGCCTGCGTGCTCAATTGCCAAGATCGTGGACCAGCCGCTGAACTGCGCGGCGCGCCAGCGGCGCTCGCCAGCCACAAGTATCCAGGCGCCACGCTGTTCCGGGTCGCGCCGCACCAACACTGGCTGGAGCTGCCCCTCGGCCTGCATCGTTGCGGCCAGGGCCGCGATATTTCCCTCGTCAAAGCGCTTGCGCGGCTGATCCGGATCAGGACGGACGCGGGTGAGGAGCGCTTCGAACGAGTGGCGGAAGCGGCTGTTGCCGGGTACCAGCCCCTCTGTTGCCTCACCAATGGCTGCCATTGCTGCGCCCAGCATGGGAGAGGGGAGCTTACGCTGCTGACCCATTGTGTCAGGCCTCCACCGGCTGAAGCACGAGGCTAGCATGAGGCAGGGCGCCGCCGGTCGCGAGCGCAGCAGCCAAGCGGCCATAGACGGCCGCCGCCGAGCTGGGGGAGGCCTCCAGAGCGATCCGGCCATTGCGGGCGGCGTGACCGAAGACGGCGCTGGCCTGCACTGGCTCCAGCACCGGCGCCTTGCCGGCCATCACAGCTGCCAGGTGCTCAAGCACCTCTCGGTCCACCGATTTGCGGGCACCGAACTGCGTGGGCAGGATCCCACTGAGTCGGAGGGCAGGGTTGAGCCGGCGCTGCACCTTGCTGATCGTGCCCAGGATCAGGCCAACCCCCATGCTGTCGTAGGGCTCGGTGCGGACAGGAATGATCACCTCATCTGCGGCAGCCAGACCCATGACCGTCAACATGCCGAGGTTAGGAGGCGCATCCAGTACGATGAAATCATAACGCTCGCGCGCGACGTCCAACGCCTCACGCAGCGCCACATCGAAACCGGGCTCACGACGCCCGTCAGTCTCTGCCAAGTCGATATGGCTCGGCACCAAATCGAAGCCGCCACGAGCGACTAGCAGCGGATCATCCTGACCGTAGATCGCCTGCTCCAGCGGAAGATCGCGCAGGATGACATGAGCCATCGTGCGTCCCTGGCGAAAGGCATCAACACTGCCACTCGCCATCATCGCGACAGTTGCAGTGGCTTGTGGATCGAGATCGACCAGCAGTACCCGTGCACCGCGAC
>DATCMG010000202.1:0-5220 GCA_036563555.1 Roseomonas sp.
GTCGCGGTGATGTATCTCGGCCGCATCGTGGAGATCGGGGAGACGCGCGCCGTCTTCGAGACGCCGCGCCACCCCTATACGCAGTCTCTCCTCGCCGCGATCCCGAAGATCGGCGGCCCGCGTGTCACCGACACCTTCTTGCTGGAGGGCGAGCCGCCGAGCCCGACCAACCTGCCTTCCGGCTGTCGCTTTCGCACGCGATGCCCGCTGGCTCAGCCGCTCTGCGCCGAGAGGGATCCGGCGCTGCGCGCGGACTGGCCGGCGCAGGCGGCCTCCTGCCACTTCGCGGAGTGATGTGTGGATGGGTACTTCGGTAGCAGGCGGTCCGATTATTTGCGACAATGCGCCGCGGCAGCTTCGGCCGTCCGGCGCGCATAGGCCTCGGCCGCGGCGGACGGCATGCTGGCCGCGCGCTCCCCGACCAGAAGAACGGGGATGACCTCCACGACTGCAAGGCCGCCGAATCAGGGCTTTGTCGAAGGGCGGATGCAAGTAGTTCAGCCGCATGATGCTGATCTGCCCGGTGGGATCGCTGACCTCAATTACCACGTCGCGGCTCCGCCGCATCAGGCCGAGAAGATCGCCGAGCGGGCGCTCGAACCAGTCCACATCACCCGAAACCAGGGCGCTGGCCGCGGTGCCCGCATCTGGCATGGTGATCCACTCCACCCTGCCGACCTGCACGATCGCCGTGGCGCCGAAATGCTACTCCAGGGCTTGGCCGCTCAGTTTCCGCTGATTGCACTCATCTGGGCCCACACGGCCTATCGTGGCCTGAAGGATTGGCTGGCCACAGCACTCGGCTGGAAACTCTTCATCGTGAAGCACTGGTGGACCGGGCTGCAGGGAGTCTGGGTTGCTCCAGGCCAAGCGCCACCCGAGGTCCCGCAAGGCTTTCACGTGTTGCCGCGGAGGTGGGTTTTCGAGTGAACATTTGCCTGGATCGGCCGGAACCGGCGCATGACGAAGGATTACGAACACCTGATGCAGACCGGCGAGATGCTCACCTACATGGCCATGCCGCGCGTTATGCTCCGAAGGCTAGCAAATACCACGACATAAAATTGCCAAACATCCTCTGATACCTGGGAGCCGTGACTGGACTGCGTGACGCGCAGGTTGATCATCGTCGCGGCGAGATGGGCGAAGCCCATCAAGTTGCAGCCGTCTTGTCGCGCCGGAGGGCGATGTGAGCGCAATTTCTAAGGCTGGAGAACAGGTTTTCGGAGTGGTGGCGCCGGGCGTGCAGCTCGGGATCGCAGGCAGGCGGATCGACCATGCCACGCTTGGGCGAGGTGCGGACGGTGCAGCCCTCGGCGGCGAAGGTGGCGCGCAGTGCGGCCGAGACATAGCTGTTCGGTTGCGAGACCTCCTTGACTGTCAGTCGAACAGGCTGGCTGGACCGCCGAGTTGCCGTGTCAGCTCGATGGCAGCCTCCCGCACCAGCTCCCCGTAATCTGGGCGACAGCGCGCCACGGGCATGATCAGCGTGACGGCGCCGGCAAGGTGCCCCCCGGCTTCGAAGACCGGTGCGGAGGCACCCGCCAGATCCGGCACGCGATCGGCAGCCAGCACGACGAGCTTGTCGCGCCGGATACGCTCATAGATTTCGCCCTTGGCGCCGCTGAAGGCCAGCAGCACCCGCCCGCCTGAGCCCCGGTCCAGCGGAAACAGGTCACCGGCCCGGCCGTGGTCACGCAGGGGCTGCGGCGAGTCAACGCGGTACAGGCACAAGCGCTGGTCGCCTTGCCGGACGTAGAAGGTGGCACTTTCCTGTGTTGAGGCAGATAGCCTGCGCAGCACCGGCATCACGATCTCGCCGATCGTAAAGGAGGCTGCGTGCACAGTCTGGAGGCGGCTGATCTCCGGTCCGAGCGCGTAGCGGTCCCCACGCCGTTGCACGAAGCCGAAGTGCTGGAGGGATGTCAGGAGCCGGATGGTGGTGCTTTTCACCAGCCCAGCGCGATCGGCCAGCTCCGTCAGGGAAAGGGGGCCATCACCCTCCTGGAAAGAAGCGAGCAGCAGCAGCGCCCGGTCCACCGCAGCCACACCACCATCCGCCGCCGATGATCGGGGCAGAGGTCGCGATTGATAGCGAGCCATCATCGTCTCCGGAATTCGTTTGACAGCATCCTGGCACGGCATCTACCACTAAAAGGAAACAAAGTTCTATCTAATAGAAATTCAGGAGGAGCCATGCGTATCCTGGTGAGCGAGGTGGGGCCGCGGGACGGCTTGCAGAGCATCCGCCAGGCCATGGCGACCGAGGCGAAGAGCCGCTGGATCCGTGCGCTGGCGGAGGCCGGGGTGCGCGAGATCGAGGTGGGTTCCTTCGTGCATCCCAGGCTGCTGCCGCAGATGGCCGATGCGGACCAGGTGGTCCGGGATGCCGTGACCATTTCCGGTCTCTCAGTGGCGGCGCTGGCACCGAACCTGAAAGGTGCGCTGCGGGCGATCGAGGCAGGCACGCACAAGATCACCATGCCTGTGTCGGCCTCTCACCTGCACAGCCTGGCCAACATCCGCATGACCTGCGAGCAGGCAATCGAGGAGGTCAGCCGGGTCTGCGCACTGCGCGACAGTCTTCCGGAGGGACGGCGACCCGAAATAGAGGTGGGCATCTCCACCGCCTTCGGCTGCACCATCCAGGGCGAGGTGGCGGAAAACTGGGTCTTCGACATGGCGGAGCGTCTGGCGCGGGCAGGGGCGGATTCCGTAGGCCTGTCAGATGGGGTGGGCTATGCCAACCCGGCCCAGGTGAAGCGGATGTTCACCCAGCTGCGCTCCCTGCTGGGCGACCGGGCGGGAGCCGCGCATTTCCACAACACCCGGGGACAGGGCCTGGCCAATGTCGTGGCGGCGTTGGAGGCGGGGGTTACCACCTTCGATGCCTCCCAGGGCGGCATCGGCGGCTGCCCCTATTCTCCGGGTGCCACCGGCAACATCGTCACCGAGGATCTGGTCTGGATGCTGGAGGCCATGGGCCTCGACACCGGCATCGACCTGGACGGATTGGCCGAGGCCCGGCGCGTGCTGACGGAAAGCCTGCCGGGCGAGATGGTCTATGGCTATCTGCCTGAAGTGGGCGTGGAGAAGGGCTTCCGCTACGCCGCGCGTGGCACGGCCCCGGAGGGCGCCGGCAAAGCCCGGCCCGAGGCGCCGTCCTGCCAACCTGTGAGGGACGCGGCGGAGTAGGGACGCTGCCATCCGGTTCCGAAACTTGCGGGTGTCGCCGGCACAGGGCGCCGGAGCCGAACGATAAAGAACGGAAGGACGTCCAATGAAACTTCGCATTGCTTCCGCCATGTCGTGCCTGCTGGCGGCGCTGGGCGCCACCCTCGCCGCGCCGGCGGCATGGGCGCAGACGACGGAATGGCCAACGCGGCCGGTGCGCGTGCTGGTGATCGCCTCCGCCGGCGGACCTACCGATCTGGTGGCGCGGCTGATCAGCGATGGACTCTCCAAGCGCATGCCGCAGCGCTTCGTGGTGGAGAACCGCACGGGCGCCGGGGGCAACATTGCCGCCTCGGCTGTTGCCCATGCCACGGATGGACATACGCTGCTCTTTACCAACACCAGCCATTCGGTGAACCGCGCGCTCTACGCCAGGCTCGACTATGATCCGGTGAAGGACCTCGTGCCCGTCACCGTGGTGGCGGAAAGCCCGATGGTGCTTCTGGTGCCGCCGAACTCGCCGGACCGCACGGTGCAGGATTTCGTGGCCCGGGCCCGCGCTGCCCCGGGCCGCCTGCGCTATGCCACCGCCGGTAATGGCGGCGCGCTGCAACTCGTCAGCCTGCTCTTCATCCACGCCGCCGGGCTGAAGATGGAGGAGGTGGCCTATCGCGGCAGCGCCCCCGCCGTGCTCGACATTGCAGCGGGGCGGCTCGACATGCTGTATGATGCCGGTATCACGGCCTTCGCCACGGCGCAGGGCGGCCAGGCGCGTGCCCTGGCGGTATCGGCTGCGCGGCGCAGCCCCGTCATGCCCGATGTGCCGACCATCGGCGAGGCCGGCTTCCCCGGCGCCACCTTCAGCGTCTGGCAGGTGATCATGGCGCCCTCCGCCACCCCGGATGCCGTGCTGCGGAAGCTGCAGGCCGAGACGGCGGCCGTTCTGGGCGAGGAAGCAACGCGCGAGCAATTGCGGACACTCGGCGTGGACCGCATCCTCGCCAACACGCCCGATGAGGCGCGGGACTACGTTGCCGCCGAGGTCACGCGTTGGGAAAGCATCCTGCGAGAGGCCGGGATCAACCCGCAATGAACGCCCGGACCATCATCCCGCCAGCCAGGAGAATTGCGTGAGCCTGTTTCCGCCGCCACGGATCATTGAAACCACCGTGCTGACGGAGATGCCGGCCGAGCTTCGCCGCCCCGTTGTCTCGGAGTGGTCGCGCGCCAACAAGCGCGGCCAGGTGGTGGACAGCTTTATCGAGGGGCCATGCTTCGATGCCCAGGGCAACCTCTTCGTCACAGACATCCCGCATGGCCGCATCTTCCGCATCGCACCCGACGGCGGCTGGACGATGGTGGCGGACTATGACGGCGAGCCCAACGGGCTGGCGCTGCATGCCGATGGGCGGCTGTTCATCACGGACTACAAGAACGGCATCCTGGCACTGGATCCGGCGACCGGCCGCATCGAACCGGTGCTGACGCGCTGCAACAGCGAGCGCTTCAAGGGCGTGAACGACCTGACCTTCGCGCGGAATGGCGATCTTTACTTCACCGACCAGGGGCAGACTGGCCTGCACGACCCCACCGGCCGGGTGTTCCGCCTGCGCACGAACGGCCAACTGGATTGCCTGATCCAGAACGGACCCAGTCCCAATGGCCTGGCGCTGACGCCCGAGGAGGACGTGCTCTTCGTTGCCATGACGCGGGACAATGCCATTTGGCGCGTGCCGCTGCTGCCGCAGGGTGGCACGGCGAAGGTCCACCGCTTCGCCTCCTTCCACGGCGCCACCGGTCCGGACGGCATGGCCGTGGATGCTGAGGGCAACACCCTGGTCGCCCATGCCGGCCTCGGCCATGTGATCATTCTCGGCCATCAGGGGCAGATAATCGCGGCCCTAAAATCCTGCCGCGGCAGCTTCACCACCAACCTCGCCTTCCGCCCGGACGGCAAAGGCGTCGTCATCACGGACTCCACGACGGGCACGGTGCTGCAGGCGCCCTGGGGCATCCCTGGCGCCCATACCCGCCATACCGAAAACA
>DATCMG010000207.1:0-2692 GCA_036563555.1 Roseomonas sp.
TGCTTCATGGACTCCTCCTTATGCGTTGCGCCGCCCTCGTTCCGGGGCGGTCGTCAGGAACGGGATCTACACGTAGCCCGGGCCCTCGATGGCGGGGTGGGCCCGCAGCCAGTCCTCATCCACCTCCACGCCGATGCCGGGCACCTCGTTCGGGCGCACGCAGCCATCTGCGCCGAGACGCCAGGGCTCGCTCACCAGCGCATCACGGAAGAGGTTGGCGCGCGACACGTCGGCCTCGAAATAACCGGCATTGTCGATGGCGCAGAGGAAGTGGATCGTCGCCGCCTGGTTCAACCCGGTCATCGAACTGTGCGGATGGATGGGGATCTTGTGCGCCGAGGCGATGGCGGCGATGCGCAGCGCCTCGGTGATACCGCCGCATTTCGACAGGTCAGGCTGCCAGATGCCGATGCTGTCGTCCTCCAGGAGCGGCGCGAATTCGAAGCGGGTGAAGTGGTTCTCCCCCACCGCGAGCGGCGTCCGGCCATAGCTGCGGGCCTCGCGATAGGCGCGGTGGTCATGCGGGGGAAAGGGTTCCTCCAGCCATCCCATGGAAAGCGCATCCATGGCCGGCATGACGCGGCGCACATCCGCGAGGCTGTAGGCGGTGTTGGCGTCCGCCAGGATGTCGATCCCGCCCCCGAAGGCGCGTCGCACCGCTTCCATCCGGGATATGTCGTTCGGCACCGTGTCGCCGATGCGGAGCTTCACGGCGCGGTAGCCGGCCTCGATATGCGGCCGTGCCTCCTCCACCAGCTCCGCCGGCGGCTGGTAGCCAAGGGCGACACCGCCGGCATAGGCCGGCACGGCGCGCGAGGCGCCGCCGAGCAGACGATAGAGCGGCAGGCCCACCGCCTTGGCACGGATATCCCACAAGGCCATGTCGAGCCCGGACATCGCAAGCGCGCAGCCCGCCCCCATGCCGTGGCTGGCGAGCTGGCCGCGATAGATGCGGTTCCACACGCCCACCACGTCATTGGCATCCATGCCGAGCACGAGCCGCCGCAGCGTGGTCTGGAGCAGGGCGGCAACGGCGGTATGGGCGCGGCCGTGGTGGCTTTCGCCCCAGCCGACCAACCCGCCTTCCGTGGTGACCTTCACCACCACCGCATCGCGCTTCACCGCGCGGCCGACACCGAGGGAGACGCCCCCGCCCTCCGGCACGGGGAAGGAGGTCGGAAAGGCCTCGACGGATGCGATCCTCATGCGCGCCTTCCCTGGCCGTATTGTTCGAGGAAGGATTCGCGCACGGTGATGCCGAGGCCTGGACGGTCGGGGATGGTGACATGGCCATCCTCCACCGGAAAATCCTCCTCGATCAGGTCGTGCAGCATCGGGTTGTGGCCGAGCGAGTATTCCAGGATGAAGCCCGCACTCTGCGTCGCGGCCAGATGCATCCCGGCGGCGAAGGCGGGCGCCCCGGACCAGAGATGCGGTGCGAGCCGCAGGTTGTAGGCCGAAGCCAGGGCCGAGATCCGCAGCCCTTCCGTCAACCCGCCCGCGATCGCGAGGTCGGGCTGCAGCACATCGGCTGCGCGCAACTCGCAGATCTCGCGGAAGTCGTGGCGGGTGAACTCGCTTTCCCCCGCGCTGATCGGCACGGAGGAGGAGCGGCGCACCTCCGCCATGCCGGCCTTGTCATCCGCGCTGACCGGCTCCTCGAACCAGAACAGGTCGCAATCCTCGACCATCCGGGCAAAGGCGCGCGCCTCGGCGACGGTCCATGTGCCGTGTGCATCCGCCATCAGCCGGATATCAGGCCCGAGCGTCGCGCGCGCCGCCCGCACCCGCGCCGCCGAACGCACGGGAGAGCCATCCATCACGCCGACCCGCATCTTCACCGCGCGGAAGCCGGCCTTGTCGCAATAGCCTTGGAGCTGCGCGCCGATATTCTCCGCATCCGCCCAGCCGCCAGAGGCATAGGCGGGCATGCGTTCCATCCGCTTGCCGCCCAGCAGCCGCCAGACAGGCACGCCAAGCGACTTGCCCAGGATGTCCCACAAGGCAACATCCACGCCCGCGATGGCGGAAATGGAAAGCCCGCGCCGGCCGACCTGAGGCAGCGCATAGCCTCCGGCCACGGCGTATCCCTCGCGCGGGGTGTTGTACATCACGTCCCACAGGCGGGAGATGTCGCGCGGATCCTGCCCGACGAGCAGCGGCGCGTAGTCGTCGTTCACAATGGCAGCCAGGCCGGCGCAGGCGGCGGCGCTGCCCACGCCCGCCTTGGCCTCGCCCCATCCGGTGAGGCCGCATTCCGTGTCCACCCGCAGGATGACGGAATCGAAGGTGGGCACGCGGCCGAAATCGCTGGTGTGCTGCCGCTCATAGGGGATGGGCACACGGCACCAGGTGGCGTGGACACGCGAGATCCTCATGCGGCATCGGCCTCCCCGGCCGGATGGCCCAGGGCGGCGCGCCGGTCGCGCGACGCCGCCCAGGCCTCTGGGTTGATGAAGGATCGCGGGCGGTTGCCAGCGAGGATGCGAACCACCTCCTCGGCCGCGCCGGTGCTCATGCGGGTCACCGCCTCGCCGCTCAGCCCTGCGCCATGAGGCGTGAGGATGACATTGGGCAGGATACGTAGCGGGTGATCGGGGGCGAGGGGTTGCACGTCGAAGACGTCCAGCGCCGCGCCGCCGATCCGCTTCGCAGACAACGCCTCGACCAGGGCGGGGCCGTCCACCACCGG
>DATCMG010000211.1:0-6259 GCA_036563555.1 Roseomonas sp.
ACACGCCACCCAGGCAAACCTATAAAAGGCCCACCCAAACAACCCGTCAGCCCAGGCAAGAGCTCCGAAAAACTCTTCTCGTCTTCAGGAAAACAGATATAATTGTGAAAGAACAAACGAACAAAGGCTCCGGGTTTCCCCGGCTGGGCAAGCCCAACCTCTGATCGGAACCCCCGATGAAGTTCGGCGGGGCAACGTAAATAGCGACCCAAGGTCGCTTCGTCAACCCTACCCGTTCACTTCTCCGAGGCCACCGTGGCGGCCGTTGCCGGCGCCGTCGGTGTGGGGCGGCTTATATGGGGCCGTCCCACACCTGTCAAAGGGGTTTCACACAGTTTCCGCAACCGAGCCGACCGGCGTCACTTCCAGCCCGTCAGGGCCCACCGTGACCCGCAGCTTCTGGCCGTCGCGCACGCTGCCTTCCAGCAGCATCTCGGCCAGGCGGTCCTGCAGGTTCCGTTGGATCACGCGCTTCAGGGGCCGCGCGCCATAGACCGGATCATACCCAGCCTCGGCCAGCCAGTCGCGCGCATCCTCGTCCAGCTCCAGCGTGATCTTCCGCTCTTCCAGCAGCTTGCGCAGCCGGCCGAGCTGGATGTCCACGATGGATCCCATATCCTTACGCGCGAGGCGCCGGAACAGGACGATCTCATCCAGGCGGTTCAGGAACTCCGGCCGGAAGCGCGTGCGGACCACATTCATCACCTGGCCGCGCACCAGATCCACGTCCTCGCCCTCGGGCTGGGCTGCCAGGATCTCGGAGCCCATGTTGCTGGTCAGCACGATCAAGGTGTTGCGGAAATCGACCGTCCGCCCCTGCCCGTCCGTCAGCCGCCCGTCATCGAGCACCTGCAGCAGGACATTGAACACGTCCTCATGCGCCTTCTCCACCTCGTCGAAGAGGATGACCTGATAGGGCCGGCGCCGCACCGCTTCCGTCAGCGCGCCGCCCTCCTCATAACCGACATAGCCGGGAGGGGCACCGATCAGCCGGGCAACGGCGTGCTTCTCCATGTATTCCGACATGTCGACGCGGAGCAGCGCCCGGTCATCGTCGAAGAGGAAGCTCGCCAGGGCCTTGGTCAGCTCGGTCTTGCCGACGCCGGTCGGGCCGAGGAACAGGAAGCTGCCGATCGGCCGCCCCGGATCCTGCAGCCCCGCGCGGGCACGCCGCACGGCCTTGGAGACGGCTTCAAGCGCCTCCTCCTGGCCCACGACCCGGCGCCGCAGCTCATCCTCCATGCGGATCAGCTTGGCACGCTCGCCCTCCAGCATCTTCTCGACCGGCACGCCGGTCCAGCGGGAGACGACCGCGGCAATGCCTTCCTCGGTCACCGCCTCGTTCACCAGGCGGCCACCATCATCGGCCGCCTCTGCGATCTTCTTCTCCAGCGTGGGGATAACGCCGTAGGTCAGCTCACCGGCCCGGGCGTAGTCACCCTTGCGCTGGGCCAGCTCGACCTCGGTGCGGGCGCGGTCCAGCTCCTCCTTGGCCTTCTGGGCCTCGGTCAGCTTGTTCTTCTCCGCCTGCCAGCGCTCGGTCAGCGTGGCGGACCGCTCCTCAAGCGAGGCGATCTCGCGCTCCAGCTTCTCCAGCCGGTCGCGGCTGGCCGCATCGGTCTCCCGCTTCAGCGCCTCCCGCTCGATGCGGGACCGCAGAAGGTCGCGATCAATCGCGTCCAGCTCCTCGGGCTTGCTGTCCACGGCCATGCGCAAGCGGGACGAGGCCTCATCGACCAGGTCGATCGCCTTGTCCGGCAGGAAGCGATCCGTGATGTAGCGGTTCGAGAGCGTTGCCGCAGCCACCAGGGCGCTATCCGCGATCCGCACGCCATGGTGCAGCTCGTACTTCTCCCGGATGCCGCGCAGGATGGACACGGTGTCTTCCACGCTTGGCTCGCCGACGAAGACGGGCTGGAAGCGACGGGCGAGCGCCGCGTCCTTCTCCACATGCTTGCGGTACTCATCGAGCGTGGTCGCGCCAATGCAGTGCAGCTCGCCGCGGGCAAGTGCGGGCTTCAGCAGGTTGGAGGCGTCCATCGCCCCGTCTGCCTTCCCGGCGCCCACCAGCGTGTGCATCTCATCGATGAAGAGGATGACTTCGCCGGCGGCGGTTTCGATCTCCGTCAGCACGCCCTTCAGACGCTCCTCGAACTCGCCGCGATACTTCGCGCCGGCCACCATCGCGCCGAGGTCGAGCGCGAGGACGCGCTTGCTCCTAAGCGCCTCCGGCACGTCGCCATTGACGATACGCAGGGCAAGGCCCTCGACGATCGCGGTCTTGCCGACGCCGGGCTCGCCGATCAGCACGGGGTTGTTCTTGGTGCGGCGGGCAAGAACCTGGATCGTGCGGCGGATTTCCTCGTCACGGCCGATCACCGGGTCCAGCTTGCCGTCCCGCGCCGCCTCGGTCAGGTCGCGCGCATACTTCTTCAGCGCGTCGAACTGCTGCTCGGCATTGGCGCTGTCCACGGTGCGGCCCTTGCGGAGATCGGTTACGGCCGCTTCCAGCTTCTGCGCCGTCGCCCCGGCCTTTACCAGAAGGCGGCCGGCAGGCGTGTCGCTGGCCGCGAGCGCGACCAGCAGGCGGTCCTGCGCGACGAAGCTGTCGCCTGCGCGGTTGGCGCTGCGTTCCGCAGCGTCGAGCACGCGCACGAAGTCGGGTGTCACCTGCGGCTGCCCGGCACCTCCGCCGGAGACGCGCGGGTTCTTCGCCACCTCGGCATCCACATCGCGCTTGGCGGCGGCGGGATCACCGCCTGCAGCGCGGACCAGCCCCGCGGCGGCGCCTTCCTCATCATCCAGCAGCGCCTTGAGCAGGTGCTCCGGCGTCACGCGCTGGTGGTACTCGCGGATCGCGATGGTCTGCGCGGCCTGCAGGAAGCCCCGGGCGCGCTCGGTCAGTTTCTCGATGTCCATGCTCTGTCCCTCCACCCCGGACCAAAGGCCCAGGGGATCGTTGGCGACCGCTTCTTCCGCCCCTTATGAGGCGACGGATTAAGCGTTTGATGCGAATGTGGTATCGGCCTCTGTCCGCCTTCAAGAGGCTTTCGGAGGACATCGGATGCGCGTGGAACGGCTCTATCGCTACCCCGTGAAAGGCCTCTCGGCAGAGAGCCTGGAGGAGGTGGATCTGTCGGCGGGCGAAACCATCCCCCATGACCGCCGCTTCGCCCTCGCCCAGGGGGACGCCCCCTTCGACGAGACCTCGCCGCGCTTCCTGCCGAAGCAGAACTTCGCCTGCATGATGAAGAACGGGAAGGTCGTGCTCGTGCGCGCGGCCTTCGACCCCAGGGCAGGAACGCTCGCCCTTGCCGCCGAGGGCCACCCTCCCCTCTCCGCCCCCACCGGCACGGCGGAGGGCAAGGCGGCGCTGGGCGACTGGCTCATCCGCTTCCTGGGTGACGAGGCGCGACATGGCGCGAACCCGGATGGCACGCCGCGCCCGCCGCGCTTCACCGAGGCCCCCGGCCATGCCTTCACGGACCAGGCCCGCAAGGGCGTCTCGCTGATGAACCTGGCGAGCCTGGAGGCACTGGAAAAGGCCATCGGCCGCCGCCTCGATCCGCTGCGCTTCCGCGCGAACATCTATGTCACCGGCCTGCCCGCCTGGGCGGAGCATGACTGGGTCGGGCGGGACCTGCTGCTGGGCGGCGCGCGGCTTTCGGTGTTCAAGCACACGGTCCGCTGCCCCGCCACCCAGGTGGACCTGCAGACCGGCGAGCGTGATTGCGACGTGCCCCGGCTGCTCAAGCAGCATTTCGGCCATACGAATCTGGGCGTGCACGCCACCGTTGCCGAAGGCGGAAGGGTCGCTGTTGGGGATGCGCTGGAACCCGTCTGAAGCGGGCTGCCCAACGGCAACCAGGATCCGGGGAAGCGCCCCCGCTCAACCATGGCTTGCCCCTGCGCGAGGGGACTACCATCCTCCGCGCGATCTAACAGGCCCATCCGCGCGCCGCTCCGGGTAAATCCGGCCCTGGCGCGCGCTTCCAATGGCCACGGGCGACAGGGAGCGAAACGCATGGACGATGAGGGATCGGGCGCGCCGCGGCCGGAGGATGACGGCGCATGGAGCGTCGCGGCCACTGCCGCGACCGCGCTTGCTCTGTACCGCCCGCGCACGCTGAAGAACGGTTCCTCCTTCCTCGTTCTCGACCATTTCGGCGACGCCCAGGCCATCGGCTCAACGGCGGAGGGATTGTTCCACGACGACACGCGGTTCCTCTCGCGGATCTCACTCCGCGTCGCGGGGCTGAGGCCCCTGCTGCTCTCCTCGGCGGTAAGCGCGGACAACACCCTGCTGTCGGTCAACATGACCAACCCCGACATCCCCGTCGCACCCGACCGCAAGCTCATGCGCGACACCGTCCATGTGGAACGCCAGCTGGTGCTCGGGTCGGGCATGGTGCGGGAGCGGATCACGCTCCGGAACTTCGGTGATTCGCATCTCTCCTCCGAGATGTCCCTCACCTTCGCGGCCGACTTCGCCGATATCTTCGAGGTGCGCGGCCAGAAGCGTGCCCGGCGCGGCGAGCGGCGGGCGCCCGAGGTACGGCCGGATGGCAGCCTCGTCTTCGGCTATCATGGGCTGGACGGGGTGGAACGCCGCACCCGCCTGCGCTTCGACCCGCCGCCCGAGGGTCCACCCGGGCGCGACAACCGTTGGCCGCTCGAGATGGCACCCGGCGCGCAGCGCGTGATCGAGGTGACCATCCTCTGCGAATCCGGCCCTGAGCCAGAGGAGGTGCCGGCGGCGACCGGCTTCGACGGGCTGCTGGCGGGTATCCGTGCCTGGTGCGGCGAACGCGACGGGGAGCGGGCGCAGGTCACCTCCTCCAACCAGGCATTCAATGACTGGTTCGCGCGGTCGGAATCCGACCTGACCATGCTGACGACGCAGACGGCCTCGGGGCCCTTCCCCTATGCGGGCATTCCCTGGTTCTCCTGCCCCTTCGGCCGTGACTCCCTGATCACCGCCCTGCAATGCCTCTGGGCCGATCCGGAGCTGGCGCGCGGCGTGCTGCGCTACCATGCGAAGCTCCAGGCCACCGCCATCGATCCGGCGCGCGACGCCGAGCCCGGCAAGATCCTGCATGAGAGCCGCAACGGCGAGATGGCCGCGTTGGGCGAGGTGCCCTTCGGCCGCTATTACGGTTCGGTCGACTCCACGCCGCTCTATGTCGTGCTGGCCACCCATTATGCCGAACGCACCGGTGACTGGGCGCTGATCCGGGAGATCTGGCCGAACATCGTGGCCGCCCTGGGCTGGATCGAGCGCCATGGCGACATCGATGGCGACCTTCTGCTGGAATATGACCGGCAATCCGTGAACGGCCTGATCAACCAGGGCTGGAAGGACAGCTGGGACAGCGTCTTCTACGAGGATGGCGGGCTGGCCGAGGCGCCCGTCGCCCTGATCGAGGTGCAGGCCTATGCCGAAGCTGCGTGGCGTGGCGCCGGCCGCATGGCCAAGGCGCTGGAGCATGAGGACGAGTCGGCCGTCTGGACCGACCGCGCGGACGCTCTCCGCGCCCGCGTGGACGACGCTTTCTGGATCGAGGAACTTTCCACCTACGCCCTCGCGCTCGATGGCGAGAAGCGGCCGTGCCGGGTCCGCTCTTCCAATGCCGGGCACACGCTGCTGACGGGGCTGCCCTCCCCAGACCGGGCAAGGCGGATCGCGCAGACGCTGATGGCACCGGAGAGCTTCTGCGGCTGGGGCATCCGCACGATCGCGGAGGGCGAGAGCCGTTACAACCCGATGTCCTACCATAACGGCTCGGTCTGGCCGCATGACAACGGGCTGATCGCGCTGGGGATGAAGCGCTACGGGTTGAACGTGCAACTGGAACGGCTGCTGACCGGCATTTATGATTCCGCGCTCGCCGTGGACATGCACCGGCTGCCCGAACTGTTCTGCGGCTTCCCCCGCCGCCATGGCGAGGGCCCCACGGCCTATCCCGTGGCCTGCCTGCCGCAGGCCTGGGCCGCCGCGACGGCCTATGCCACGCTCGGCGCCATGCTGGGCGTGTCCTTCCGGCCGGAGGAGAACGCCATCCGCTTCCAGCGTCCCTTCCTGCCATCATGGCTGGATGAGCTACGGATCGAGAATTTGCGCCTGGGAACCGCCGCAGTGGATGTGCGGCTGCGCCGGCACGAAGCCGATGGCGGCGTGTCGTTGAACCTGCTGCGGCGCCGGGGACAGGTGGAGGTGGCGGTCATCACCTGACCGCCGCCACCCCAAAGTCCTACTGGA
>DATCMG010000212.1:0-8074 GCA_036563555.1 Roseomonas sp.
AGTAGATGATCATGTTGTGGCTGGGCGGGATCATGATCCCCGCGATGGAGGAGGTGGCGGTGACCGCCACCGCGTAATCCGTGCCGTAGCCCTTTTCCTTCATGGCCGGGATCAGCAGCGTGCCCACCGCGGAGGCATCCGCCACCGCCGAGCCGGAGATGCCGCCGAACAGCATGGAGGCGGTGACGTCCACGACGCCAAGCCCGCCGCGCATCCATCCGACGAAGCCGGAGGCAACGTTGATCAGGCGGCGCGCGATGCCGCCATGCATCATGATCTCGCCGGCGAAGATGAAGAACGGGATCGCGAGCAGCGAGAAGATGCTCATCCCCGCCGTCATCTGCTGGAAGGCGACGGCGGGGTTGATGTCCTCCCACAGGAAGCCCACCACCGCGGCGACGCCGAGGGTGAAGGCAACCGGTAGGCCAATGACGACCCCCGCGACGAAGATCGCGAAGATGAGGATCAGGCCGGTTTCCAAGAAGACTACTCCAGGGTGACGATGGTGGCGTCGGGCTGGCGCGCGCCGGTCAGGTCGCGCAGCACCTGCTCGGCGGCGAAAAGGGCGATCAGGACGCCGCCGACGATCAGCGGCACATAGCTCCAGCCCTGCCGGATCCCCAGCAGCGGGATCCGGATGGCCCAGGCCGTCTCGACCAACTCCCAGGAATAGACCGCCATGGCGAGGCCGAAGAGGCCCACCACGGCGTCACAAAGGACCATTGCGGCGCGCCTCGGCCCTGGCGGCATCGCGTCCCGGAAGCCGACCACGGAAAGGTGGAAGCGTTCGCGCACGCCCACCGCCGCGACCGGCAGGGAAATGGCGAGAACGATCAGAATCGCCGCCCGCTCCACCCAGGTGGGGGTGTCGTTCAGCACGTAGCGGCCGAACACCATCCATCCCGTGATGACCACGAGGAAGACGAGCGCCGCCCCGGCCACCACGATGACGATGTGGCACAGCACATCGAACAGGCGGGATACCGCGTTCATCTTCCCCCCTTCTCCCTGGCCCGCTCAGCGCGTCTCGCGGATCCGGCGCACCAGATCGGCCATGCGCGGCTCGGCGGCGTATTTGGTGTAGAGCGGCTCCATCAGGCGCGACCAGGGCGTGCGGTCCGTGATCTCGATGACCTGCGCGCCGCCGGCGATGACCTTCTCGCGGCTGACCCGCTCACGCTCGGCCCACAGCTCGCGCTGATAGGTCGCGCTCTCGCGCGCGGCGGTCCGCAGGATCTCGCGGTCGGCGGCATTCAGGCGCTGCCAGCGCTGGCGGGAGACGGCCAGGATCTCCGGCACGTTGGAATGCTCGGTGGTGGTGAAGTAGCGCGCGACCTCGAAGTGACGCGTGCTCTCATAGGAGGGCCAGTTGTTCTCGGCCGCGTCGATCACGCCGGATTGGAGGGAGGTATAGACCTCGCCGAAGGGAAGCGGCGTCGCGTTGGCGCCGAGGGCGCGCATGATGTCGATCCACAGGTCCGAGGTCTGCACGCGCACCTTCAGGCCGCGCATGTCCTCGGGCGTGTTGATGGGACGGCGGGAATACATGCTGCGGGCGCCGGCATCGTACCAGGCCAGCACCACGAAACCGGCCTTCGCCAGATCCTCGCCCACCGCATCGCCCACTGCGCCGTCCACCACCGCATGCTGGTGCGCCACGTCGCGGAAGATGAAGGGCAGCGTGAAGATCTGGGTCGAGGGGACGATGTTGTTCAGCCCGCTCATGTTGAACTCGGCGAAGTCCATGCTGCCGATCCGCATCTGCTGGATCGCCTCGTCCTGCTGGCCGAGCTGCGCGGAGTGGAAGGTGCGCATGCGGATTCGGTTGTTCGTCCGCTCCGCCACCAGCTGCGTGAAGCGGTCCATCCCGCGCGACACGGGGTAATCAGGCGGGTGGATGTTCCAGCCGCGCCACTCTTGCGCCTGGCTCGGAGTGGAGATCCAGGGCAGCGTGGCGAGCACGGCCGCAGCCGCAATGCGAGCGACGCGTCGAAACATTCAGACATCCTCCTGGAAGGGCTTCGTAACCCCTTGGTTATCTATCAGGGTGCGGTGCGCCATGCGTCCCTGTCAACGCCCGGGGCGGCCCTTGTCCTGGAGTGCCGCCCTGGACGGCACGGTCCGTCACCCGCCAGGATACCGCCATGCAGCACCGCACGATCGAAGACGCCGCCCGCGCATTGGCTCAGGGCACCATCACCGCCACGCAGATGACGGAGGAAGCGCTTTCCCGCATCGCGGACCCCGCCGGAGAGGGAGCGCGCGCCTTCGTGACGGTGCAGGCCGAGGCGGCGCTCGCCACGGCGGGCGCCATGGATGCGCTGCGCCGCGTTGGGCGTGCCCCAAGCCCCTATGCAGGCATCCCGATCAGCATCAAGGACCTATTCGACCAGGCGGGAATCGTCACCGCCGCCGGCTCCATGGCCCGGCGTGACACCCCGCCCGCCACCGCGACAGCCCCCGCCATCGCGCGGCTGGAGCGCGCGGGCTTCGTGGTGCTGGGGCGCACCAACATGGTGGAATTCGCCTTTTCCGGCACCGGGTTGAACCCGCATCACGGCACGCCGCGATCTCCCTATGACCGGGCTACGGGCCATGCACCGGGCGGCTCCTCCTCCGGTGCCGCCGTGGCGGTGGCGGATGGAATGGGGTTCGGGGCGATCGGTTCCGATACGGGCGGGTCCTGCCGCGTGCCGGCGGCGCTCTGCGGGATCACCGGCTACAAGCCGACCGCAAAACGCGTGCCGACGGAAGGCGCCTTCCCGCTCTCCACCACGCTGGACAGCATCGGGCCGCTGGCGCCGAGCGTCGCCTGCTGCGCGGTGCTGGACGCGGTGATGGCCGGGGCGGAGGATGCGGCGCCGCCAGCCGCCGCGCCGCTGGAGGGGCTGCGGCTCGGGTTGCCGAGCGCGACCTATCTTTTCGACAGCCTGTCGCAACCCGTCATCGCCGCCTTCGACATCGCCCTGCGCCGCCTGGAAGCAGCCGGCGCCAAGCTGATCGACGTGGCCCTGCCGGAGATCGCGGAGATCCCGGCGGCCAATGCCACGGGCGGCTTCTCGGCCGCGGAATCCTGGGCGCTGCACCGCGACCTGATCGGGCGCGCACGGGACATGTATGATCCGCTGATTCTGGCGCGGATCGAGCGCGGCGCCGGCATGACGGCCGCCGACCTCATCACCCTGATGGCGGAGCGCAAGCGCATCATCGCGGCGCTGGCCCCGCGCACCGCCCTGCTCGACGCCATCATCGCGCCCACCTGCCCGCTGACGCCGCCCAGCATCGCCGAGCTGGCCGAGGCGGATGAGTTCAACCGCATCAACCTGCTATTGCTGCGGAACACCTCGGTCGCGAATTTCCTCGACCGCTGCTCGATCAGCCTGCCCTGCCATGCCGAGGGCGAGGCGCCGGTGGGGCTGATGCTGACGGGGGAGCATGGCGGCGACACGCGGCTGCTGGCGGTGTCGCGGGCGGTGGAGGCCGTGCTGCGAGCCGGATGAAGGAAGGCCGGGGGAGTTGATCCCCCGGCCTTCTTGTTCCGGCAAAGACGATAGGCCTGGCTTCAGCGGCCCTTACGAGTACCCCGGCCGCGCCTTAGCGCCCCGTCATGATCCGCCCGACCAGTTCCTTCACCGTCGGGATGAACCCATTGGAGTAGAAGGGATCCTGCCCGAAGCGATAGGCGTTGTGCCCGGCGAACATCAGGTTGTGCTCCGGGTCGCCGCCATGGCCGATTTCCTGCAGCGTCTTCTGGATGCAGAAGCTGCGCGGGTCGGCCTTCTTGCCGTTGGAGTGGTCGTCCGTGTGCTGCGCCCAGTTGGAGAAGCGGCACTGGGAAAGGCAGCCCATGCAGGCAACCTGGTCGGCCAGGATCTCGCGGCTCGTCTCGGGCGTCACGAAGATGAGGGTGTCGTCCGGCGTGCGGAGCGCCTCGGTATGGCCCTCGGATTCCCACTGCCTCACATGCTGCAGGTCACCGGGCACGAGATAGACCGGGCGCTTGCGCGGGCCGACGCCATAGGTGGCCGAGTGCTCGCCGATCGGCTCGCTCGTATAGGCCACCTGGCGCTGGCTGCGGCCCTCCAGCTCACGCAGGAAGTCGTTGCGCACGGCGCTGCTGTAGAAGCCGGTGGGGGAGAAGTTCTGGAGCGACACGTCGCCGGGCTTCAGCGTCAGCAGGCGCTGCTTCCAGGCATCCGGGATCGGGCTCTCGCGCGTCAGCAGCGGGCGTGTGCCGAACTGGAAGGCGATGGGGCCGAGCTCGGGATTATCGATCCAGTCTTCCCATTCCTCCAGCCACCAGACGCCGCCGGCCATGATGATGGGCACGTCGCCCAGGCCGAACTCACGCATCTGCTGGCGCAGCTTCAGGACACGGGGGAAGGGATCCTCCGGCTTCCGCGGATTCTCGGAGTTGGACAGGCCGTTATGGCCGCCCGCCAGCCAGGGATCCTCGTACACCACGCCGCCCAGCCACTCGCTGGCCTTGGAATAGGCACGCTTCCACAGCGCCGCGAAGGCGCGGGATGAGGAAACGATGGGGTAGATGTGGACGCGGTATTCGCGGGCGATATCCGCCAGGCGATAGGGCATGCCGGCGCCGCAGGTGATGCCGTGAATGAGGCCCTTGGCCCCTTCCAGCACGCCGCGCGCCACGCGCTCCGCCCCGCCCATTTCCCATAGGATGTTGGCATGGACGCGGCCGCGGCCATTGGACCGCTCATGCGCCTCGCGCGCCTGGGCGATGCCGCCGGCGATGCCGTAGGCCACGAGCTCCTCATGGCGCTCGCGCCGGGTTTTTCCGTGATATTCCTGGGGGATGATACGCCCCTGGGCGTCGTAGCTGTCCGCGTTGACGGCGGAGAAGGTGCCGACCCCGCCCTCCGCGGCCCAGTGGCCGCAGGAGGCGCCGTTGGAGGCGGAAACGCCTTTCCCACCCTCGACGAGGGGGAGGACGTCGGCACCGCCCATGCGGATGGTGTTGATCGCCTTCAAGACCGGATTCTTCCCTGGAACAGTGGCGGTCAGGGGGACCGCCGGAAGGGCCGCATATGGTCCGGGCCCGGGGAATAGAACAGATCCCCGGACCCGGCGTTACGCTGTTCTCACGCCTTCGCGATGATTCGCGTGGGTGATTGTCAGTCCTCGCGGCGCGGGCGGTAGCCGTCCCGGTCGCCGTTGCGGCGCGGGCCGCGGTCGCCGCCCCGGTCGCTCCGCTCACGGCGCTCGCCGCCATCACCCTCACCCTCGGCTCGGGGGCGCTTGGCACCCACCTGCTCCGTGATGTCGGCGCCGGACTGCTGGTCCACGACGCGCATGGACAGCTTCACCTTGCCGCGGTCGTCGAAGCCGATGACCTTCACCTTCACCTTGTCGCCCACGGAAACGACGTCGCCGGTACGGCTCACGCGCTCCTGGCCGAGCTCGGAGATGTGAACCAGCCCGTCCTTGGCGCCGAGGAAGTTCACGAAGGCGCCGAAATCGGCGACCTTCACGACGGTGCCGTTGTAGATCGCGCCCACCTCGGCCTCGGCCGTGATGCCGCGGATGCGGTCGATCGCGGCCTGGGTCGCCTCGGTGCTGCTCGACGCGATCTTGATCGTGCCGTCATCCTCGATGTCGATCTTCGTGCCGGTCTGCTCGACGATCTCGCGAATCACCTTGCCGCCCGTGCCGATGACTTCGCGGATCTTGTCCTTCGGCACGTTGATCACGGTGATGCGCGGGGCGGTCGCGGCCACCTCGCCGCGGGAGCCGGACAGGCCCTTCGCCATCTCGCCCAGGATGTGGATGCGGCCATCCTTCGCCTGCTCAAGCGCGATCTTCATGATCTCGAAGGTGATGGAGGTGATCTTGATGTCCATCTGCAGGGCGGTGATGCCCTGCTCCGAACCGGCCACCTTGAAGTCCATATCGCCGAGGTGATCCTCGTCGCCCAGGATGTCGGAGAGGACCGCGAAGCCCTTCTCCTCCTTGATGAGGCCCATGGCGATGCCGGCGCAGGGGCGCACCAGCGGCACGCCCGCATCCATCAGCGACAGCGAGGTGCCGCAGACGGTGGCCATGGAGGAGGAGCCGTTGGACTCCGTGATCTCCGACACGACGCGGATCGTGTAGGGGAACTTCTCCTTCTCCGGCAGCAGCGGGTGGATGGCGCGCCAGGCCAGCTTGCCATGCCCGACCTCGCGGCGGCCCGGGGAGCCCATGCGGCCCGTCTCACCCACCGAGTAGGGCGGGAAGTTGTAGTGCAGCATGAAGTCCTCCCGGTACTCGCCGGGGAGGGCGTCGATGATCTGCTCGTCCTGGCCGGTGCCCAGCGTCGCCACGCAGAAGGCCTGCGTCTCGCCGCGGGTAAAGAGCGAGGAACCATGGGCGCGCGGCAGGATGCCGACCTCGGCCACGATCGGGCGCACGGTCTTGGTGTCGCGGCCGTCGATGCGGATGCCGGTGTCGAGGATGGTGTTGCGGACGACATCCGCCTCCAGCCCCTTCATGAAGCCCTTGGCGGCGGCGGGGTCGATCCCCTCGGCCTCGAGCTTCTCGGCGATGGCCTTCTTCACCGCGCCGACCTTGGCGTAGCGGGACTGCTTGACCGTCTCCTTATAGGCCTCGGTCATGTCGGCGGTGCCGAGTTCGGCGATGCGGGCCTTCAGGGCGATGTCGGCCTCGGAGGCCTCGGCCAGCGGCCAGGGCTCCTTGGCGGCGCGCTCGGCCAGCTCGATGATACCTTGGATAACCGGCTGGAAGGCCTTGTGGCCGAACTCCACGGCGCCGAGCATCACGGCCTCGGACAGCTCCTTGGCCTCGGACTCCACCATCAGCACGCCCTCGGCGGTGCCGGCGACGACGAGGTCGAGCTCGCTCGTCTTTACCTGATCGAGGGTCGGGTTGAGGATGTACTCGCCTGCGGCATAGCCGACGCGGGCGCCGGCGATCGGGCCGAAGAAGGGAATGCCCGAGATCGTCAGGGCGGCGGAGCAGCCGATCATGGCGACGATGTCGGGATTGTTCTCGAGGTCATGCGAGACGACGGTCGCGACGACCTGCACCTCGTTCCGGAAACCCTCGGGAAAGAGAGGGCGGATCGGGCGGTCGATCAGGCGGGAGACGAGGGTCTCGTTCTCGGAGGGACGACCCTCACGCTTGAAGAAGCCGCCCGGGATCTTGCCGGCCGCGAAGGCCTTTTCCTGGTAGTTCACCGTGAGGGGGAAGAAGTCCTGGCCCGGCTTCACGTTGCGGGCGCCGACCACGGTGCAGAGGACGATGGTGTCGCCCAGGCGGGCCATCACGGCGCCATCGGCCTGGCGGGCGATCTTGCCGGTCTCGAGGGTGAGCGTCTTGCCGCCCCACTCGATGTCCTTGCGGTAGTAGTTGTCGAACATGCGTGCGTCCTGTCGGCCCCGCTCGGCCGGATTGCCGGGCGGGGCGGTGGTGCGACACGGATGGGATGAAGGGTCTCTGCGCCAGCCCTGCCCCACTGTTTCCGGGCTAGGGATGCCCGGCGTCTCGGGCGGCATGGGGTCCGCGCGCGGGCTTCGCGCAACGGCCTCGGCGCGCCGTGGCGCGACGGGGTTCCATGTGGCCGGAAACGCCGCAGCGCGGCCGTTCCTGTCAGCCCACCGCGTGCGCGGAGGGCGGGCGGAACCTTTCGGCTTCGCCCGGCGGGCGGCTATATGACCGCTTCGGCCCGGGAAGGCCAGGGAAAACGCAGCCACCCACTGCCCAGGGGGTGGGGCGGGTTGCAATCCCTTCATCCGCTTCCCAGATCAGCCATGCCAGTGCTGGCCCAGACCGTCCGCCGATCCGACCAGGACGTCGGGCCGCCAGTTGCCGGTTTCTCGCCCCTGTCACGGCTTTCGGGCTAGGCGGGGGCAACCTCTGCCGAAAGATATGCGACCGATGCCAACCGGAACCGTGAAGTGGTTCAACGCGACCAAGGGCTACGGCTTCATCCAGCCGGATGATGGCTCCAAGGACGTGTTCGTCCACATCTCGGACGTCACCCGTGCGGGCCTGCGTGGCCTGAACGAGGGCGACAAGCTCTCCTTCGAGGTCCAGAAGGACCCCAAGGGCA
>DATCMG010000217.1:0-4987 GCA_036563555.1 Roseomonas sp.
GCCGGCGAGCATGATGATGGCCGTCACCGGGTCCTGCCCGAAGGTCAGCGGCAGCAGCAGCGAAATGGTGGCGGTGGGGCCAAGGCCGGGCAGCACGCCGATGGCGGTGCCGATCAGCGCCCCGAGAAAGGCAAAGAGCAGGTTCTGCAGGCTCAGCGCGACATCGAAGCCGAGCGCAAGGTTCTCCAGCATGGAGGTGTGCATCCCGAGGGGCCGCGCGCGGTCGCCGCGCGCCATGCATCATGGCGCCGGCGCGGATGCGCGGCGGTGGCAGCCTTGAAACGGGGGGAGCGAGCGCGCGGGGACGCGCTCAGGAAAACGGCTGACTTCGATACCCGTCCGAGGCTCGGGCACTGCCACGCAGGGTGAAGTGCTCAAAGCCGTTGCCGCGCATGCCGCTGCGGGAGCGGATGCGGCACACCATGGAAGATCCGGCCCAGGATGCCACCCCCGGGCGGGTATCATCCCGGCCTGAAGAGGGGGACGGAATCACGCGTGACGTTTCCTGCGGCCGTAACTGTAGGTGGGACCATGGCAAAGGGTTTCGTGCGGGTGAACCATCCTTCATCTGACGAATCCGTGATTCACCCCCCGGGGCGATGGGCTTCCCGCTCTGGAGGCGCGTCGGGCTGCCGGATGACCGCGGCAGGGGGAACCCGGTGCCTGGAGCCAGGGAACGAACCCCAATCCCCATTTTATCGTCCAACATTGAAGTTATCTCTGAAGAACGGCACCTAAAATGCCTGTCTGGTCGCCCCGGCCCGAGTCGCAAGCTCCCGGACAGGCGCCCGGCCGCCCGCCGGTGACCACAGGACAGCCGGAGAGGAATCGGCATGGGGGTGCTGCTCGCGGCGCTTGCGCTCCTCGCCCTCGCTGCCCTGCTCGTCATCGCGCATGGCGCCGCGGAAGCGCCGCCCGCCAAGGCCCAGCCCTCCACGCCGGTCCCTACCCTCACCCCCCGCCAGTTCGAGCAGCACTGCGCCGATACGCTCGCGGCGCGCGGCTGGTCCGTCTCGGTCGGGCGCGGCTCAGGCGACCAGGGGGTGGATGTCCTGGCCCGCAAGGGCGGGCGCACCGTGGTGCTGCAGTGCAAGCTCTATGGACGCCCCGTCGGCAACAAGGCGGTGCAGGAGGCGCTGGCGGGACGTGGCTATGCCGGGGCGGATGGCGCCGCGGTGGTCTCCAACGCGCCCTTCACCGCCGCCGCCCATGCGCTGGCGGCGCGCGTGGGCGTGCTGCTGCTGCATGTCTCGGACCTGCCCCGGGCCGACACGCTTTTTCAGTTCCCGGCCAACCCGGCGCCCCCACTGGCCGAGCCGCCCACCCGCGCCCGGCGCCGGCGCGCGCGGCAGCCTGCCAGGGCAACCGGCTGGCGCCTTCCCGGCCCCGCCATCCCCGCCATGGTGCTGGCGGGCTTCATCCTGCTCTGCCCCCGGATGGCCCCGGAAACACCGGAAGCGCCACGCCTCGCCGCGGCCCGCCAGGGCCTTCCACTTCCCCCGCCCGCGCCGCCCCAGTCCTTCCGGCAGGCCACGCGCTGAGCCGATACCGGCCTCATGCCTCGCACCCCGCCTCCGAACACCCTACATTCAGCACACGAAACGCCCCCCCGTTCCCGGAAGCCATCCCCCAAGCATGACCGAGCACACCCTGGCCGCCGCCACCGACCCCGCCCTGAATGGCGGCGCCGTCCGTCTCACCCGCCTCCCCAACGGCCTCACCGTCGTCTCCGACGCCATGACCCGCGTGGAGACCGCCTCCATCGGCGCCTATGCCCATACCGGCACGCGCGACGAAGCGGCGGAGGAGAACGGCGTCTCCCACTTCCTCGAGCACATGGCCTTCAAGGGCACGGAAAAGCGCGACGCCCACGCTATCGCGCGTGAGATCGAGGCGGTCGGCGGCCATCTCAACGCCTACACCGCCCGCGAGACGACGGCTTATTACGCCAAGGTCCTGAAGGAGGACCTGCCGCTCGCCGCCGACATCCTCGGCGACATCCTCACGCATTCCTCCTTCGCCCCCGAGGAGGTGGAGCGTGAGCGCGGCGTGATCCTGCAGGAGATCGGGCAGGCGAACGACACGCCCGACGACATTATCTTCGATCATTTCCAGAACACGGCTTATGCCGGCCAGCCCATGGGCCGCCCCACCCTCGGCCCCGCCGAGATCATCGAGAAGCTGCCGCGCGAGGCGCTGACCGGCTATATGCGCCGCCATTACGGCCCCTCCCGCATGGTCATCGCCGCCGCCGGCGCCGTGGACCATGACGCGCTGGTGGATCTGACGAAGCAGCACTTCGCCGACCTGCCCACCATCGACCAGCACCAGGCCGAGCCCGCCCGCTACACCGGCGGCGAGTTCCGCGAGGAACGCGACCTCGACCAGGTCCACCTGCTGCTCGGCTTCCCCGGCCCCGCCTATGGCGACCCGATGCACTACCCGACGATGCTGCTCTCCACGATCCTCGGCGGTGGCATGTCCTCGCGCCTGTTCCAGGAGATCCGGGAGCGCCGCGGCCTCGTCTATTCCGTCTATTCCTTCCATTCCCCGTATCGCGATGCCGGCCTCTTCACGATCTATGCCGGCACCGGCGAGGAGCAGGCGGCGGAGCTGATGCCCGCGACGCTGGAGGAACTCCGCCGCGTCCAGCACGACGTGACCGAGGAGGAACTGGCCCGCGCCAAGGCCCAGCTTCGCGCCTCCGTCCTGATGTCCCTGGAATCCACCGGCTCCCGCTGCGAGCAGCTGGCCCGGCAGCTCCAGGTCCATGGCCGCCTGATCCCGGTGGAGGAGACGAAGGCGAAGATCGCCGCCGTCACGGTCGAGCAGATCCATCAGGCCGCCGCCCGAGCCTTCCGCGCGGCGCCGACCCTGGCCGCCCTCGGCCCCGCCGGCCGCGTCCCGCATCTGCCGGAAGTGGCCGAAAGGCTGGCCGCGTGAGCGCGACCATCGACCGCAAGAAGGCTGACCCGCGCGAAACCCTCGCCGCACTCGTCTCCGCCGCCCGTGCGGCGGGGGCGGATGCCGCGGATGCCATGCTCGCCGCCGGCGCCTCACTCTCCGTCCAGATGCGCCTGGGCGAGGTGGAAAATGTCGAGCGGTCCGAGGGCTTCGACATCGGCCTGCGCGTCTTCCTCGGGAAGCGCCAGGCCATCGTCTCCACCACCGATGCCGATCCGCAGGGCTTCGCCGCCCTGGCCGAACGCGCCGTCGCCATGGCCCGCGCCGTGCCGGAGGACCCCTACGGCTTCCTCCCCGACCGCGTCCCCGCCTTGGCCGACCTGCCGCTGGACATGGATGACGGCATCGAGCCCGATGTCGCCGCCCTGACCGCCCGCGCCCGCCTCGCCGAGGACACCGCCCGTGCCATCCCCGGCGTCACCAACTCCGAAGGCGCCGATGCCGGCTGGAGCCGCACGGTGATCGCCCTCGCCGCCTCGAACGGCTTCACCGGCACCTACACCCGCAGCGGCCACAGCCTCTCCGTCACGGTCCTCGCCGGGCAGGGCACGGCGATGGAGCGCGATTACGACTACGCCTCCGCCACCCATCTCTCGGATCTGGATGACCCGGAAATCCTCGGCCGCAACGCCGGGGAACGCGCGGTGCGCCGCCTGAACCCCATCCGCCCCGCCACCGCGCGCCTGCCTGTCATCTACGATCCGCGCGTCGCCAATTCGATCCTCAGCCATCTCGTGGGCGCCGCGAATGGCGCCTCCGTCGCCCGCGGCACCAGCTTCCTGCGCGAGAACATGGGCCAGCGGATCATGGCCCCCGGCCTGACGGTGCGCGACGATCCCACCCGTCTCCGTGGCCTCCGCTCCCGCCCCTTCGACGCCGAGGGCATGCCCACCGCCCCCCTCGCGATCGTCGAGGACGGCGTGCTGCAGCACTGGATCCTCGACTGGCGCTCCGCCCGCCAGCTCGGCCTTCAGTCCAACGGCCGCGCGGCCCGCTCCATTGGCGGCCCGCCCTCGCCCTCCACCACCAATCTCTGGCTCGAACCCGGCACGCTGACGCCCGAGGCCCTGATGGCCGACATCACGGAAGGCCTCTACGTCACCGAAATGATCGGCAGCAGCATCAACGCCCTGACCGGCGACTACAGCCGTGGCGCCTCCGGCTTCATAATCCGGAACGGCCAGTTGGCCGAAGCCTTCTCCGGCGTGACCCTGGCCGGGAATCTGCGGGAGATGTTCATGAACATCACCCCCGCGAATGACCTCCGCTTCCGCCGCGGGACCGACAGCCCGACGCTTCGGATCGACGGGCTGACGATGGCAGGAGCCTGAAAAAGGCCGGGGAGAAGGAATTCTCCCCGGACCCCTCATCTTTTTCTTCGAGTTCGGGGCGCGCCAGCGTCACTCGCGCGCCAACGCTACACCCCAAAAATAGAAGGGGGTCCGGGGGGATACCTCCCCCCGGCCTTTCCTCCTCAAGCCGCCTGACGCCCCGCCAGCAGCCCCCATTCCCCCAGCCGCTTCTGCAGCAGGGTCGCCTGCCGCTCCGTCACCGGCCAGGCGCCGGGCGGGCGGACATGGCCGCAATCCTGGCCCATCATCTTCAGCGCCGCCTTCACCACCGACACATTGGTGCCGTTGCCCTCTTCGGCGCGCAGCTCCTCGAAGGCACCCATGGTGCCGATCAGCGCATTGGCCCGGGTGTAGTCCCCGGCCGCCAGCGCCGCGTGGATCGCGACCGAGTGCTCCGGCCACACATTGATCAGCCCCGAGGTGAAGCCGCGCGCGCCCACGGCATAGAAGGGCGGCGCCCAGACCTCGGCGAGGCCGCCGACCCAGACGGTGGCCGGATCGGCCCGGCGGATCGCCTCGGCCAGGCGCAGCGGCGACGGGCTGGCCCATTTCACGCCCGCCACACCCGGAATGCGGCAGAGCTGCTCAATGGCGTCCAGCCCGATCCCGTCATTGCGGAGGTAGAGCACGATCGGCAGCCCGCCGCCGGCCTCGGCCACGCGTTGCACATA
>DATCMG010000220.1:0-4988 GCA_036563555.1 Roseomonas sp.
CGTAGATCTCGTCCGACATCAGCCAGACCTGCTGGTGGCGAAGCAGGACATCCAGGATCGGGCGCAGATCGGACGGGGTATAGGCGGCGCCGGTCGGGTTGGAGGGCGAGTTGAGCATCAGCCAGCGCGTGCGCGGGGTGATGGCGCGCTCCAGATCGGCGGCCTCCAGGCGGAAGCCGTTCTCCTCCCGGCCGACCACCGGCACGGGCATGCCACCCGCGATGGTGACCATGTCGGCATAGGAGGTCCAATAGGGCGCGGCGATGATGACCTCGTCGCCCTCGTCCAGCGTCGCCATCAGGGCGTTGTGGATGACCTGCTTGGCGCCGGCGCCGACGGTGACCTCCGTGGGCTCGTAATCCAGGCCGTTCTCGCGCTTCAGCTTGCCGGTGATCGCGGCCTTCAGCTCGGGCGTGCCATCCAGTTGGGTGTATTTGGTGGCGCCCGCCCGGATCGCGGCCATGGCCGCTTCCTTCACATTGTCCGGGGTGTCGAAATCAGGCTCCCCGGCACCGAGGACGATGACGGGCCGTCCCTCCCGCTTCAGCTGCGCGGCGCGGGCGCCGATCGCGAGGATTTCCGAGACGCCGATATTCGCGATGCGGCGGGCCGGGCGGAAGGCGGGAGGGATGGCGTTCATCGTTCCGTGCTCAGCGTGCGGCCACGGCCATGATTTCGACGCGGATATCCGGCAGGGCCAGCGTCACCGCGCCGCAGCAGCGCGCGGGCGTGCTGCCCTGCACCACCCAGGCATCATAGACCGCGTTCATGGCGGCAAAGTCGGCCATGTCGGCCAGCCAGATCGTGATGTTCAGCAGCTTCGACTTGTCGGTGCCGGAGGCGGCCAGCATTTCATCGATCTTGGCGAGGACCTGGCGCGTCTGGCCCGTGATGTCGGCGCTGCGGTCATCCGCGGTCTGCCCGGCGAGATAGACGGTGTCACCATGGATGACGGCGCGCGAGCGCCGGGCATTCTGGTCGAGGCGGGTGATCTCGGTCATGTCGGCGGGCTTTCAGGCGCGGGCGATGCGGCGGCAATGATCGAGCGCGGCCTCGATCAGGTTGTCGCTGGCCTCGGGCGTGCGGAAGGCGGAATGGGCGGCGAGGGTCGCGTTCTCGACCTTGGAAAGGAAGTGGCCTGCCGGCAGCGGCTCCTCAGCATAGACGTCGAGGGCGATGTGGCCGATGGCGCCGTTCTCCACGGCCTTCGCCAGCGCTGCCTCATCCGTGATGGCACCGCGCGCGGTGTTCACGAAGATCGCGCCCTTGCGCATCTTCGCGATGCGTTCGGCGGAGAGGAAGCCGCGCGTCTCATCGTTCAGGAGCAGGTGCAGGGAGACGACATGGCTTTCGGCCAGCAGCGTGTCGAGGCCCACGAACTCGACGCCGGGCGCCTCGCGGGTGGTGCGGTTCCAGGCGATGACGCGCATGCCGGCGCCGTTGCAGAGGCGCGCCATCTCGGCACCGATGCCGCCGAAGCCGATCAGGCCGACGGTCTTGCGCGTCAGCTCCACGCCATCGGTGCGCAGCCATTTCCCGGCGCGGATGCCGCGATCCATGTAGGCGAGGCCCTTGGAGGCGGCCCACATCAGGGCGAAGGCCATTTCCGCCACCGCCGTGTCGCCATAGCCCTTGATGATATGGACCTGGATGCCGCACTCGGCTTCCAGCTCATCCGGATTCATGTAGCTGCGCGCGCCGGTACCGAGGAAGACGACGTGCTTCAACCCCTTGCACCCCTTCGCGATGGCGGTCGGCAGATGGGTGTGGTCGATGATGGCGATGGCCGCATCGCCGAGCAACGCGGGAAGCTGCTCGGATGTGATGTCGGGCTGGATGTTGACCTGCACGGGGATGTCGCTGGCACGGCGCAGCTTTTCCGCCACGGCGGCCAGGGTCGGGTTGGCGTCCACGAAGACGGCGCGCATGGGATGTCCTTTCTCGCTTGCGGCGGCGCTCAGGCCACTTCGCCCAGGGTTTGGGCGGCCAGGGCGTTATCGGTGTAGATCTCCGCGAAGCCGGCGCGGATCATGTCCGTGATCTGGTCCAGGCGGCGGGCGATATGGGTCTGCATCAGGGCGGCGGCGGCATCGGCGTCGCGCGCGCGCAGATGCGCGACGATCCGCAGATGCTCATCCTGCGTGGCGGGGCGCCGGCCTTTCCGCATGTCGATCCAGCGGATGAAGCGGATGCGCTCGTTCAACGAGCGCAGGGAGCGCATCATCTCCTCGTTGTCGGAGAGGGTGGCGAGGCTTTCGTGAAACTGCTCGTCCAGCGAGAGAAGACGCAGCGCATGCGCGTCGTCATCCCCCTCGTCCCGGCTGCGGCCCGCGAAAGCGGCGAGCTCGGCAAGCGCCTCGTCACTCGCGCGCTCGCAGGCCAGGCGCAGGGCACCGACTTCCAGCATGGCGCGGTATTCGTAGAGGGTCAGGACCCGCTTCGGATCGAGGGGCCGCACGCTGTAGCCGCGATTGACGGTCGCGATCAGGAAACCCTCGGCGGCGAGGCGGTTCAGGGCCTCCCGCACCGGGGTGCGGCTGACGCCGAGCTGCCGGGCCAGCTCCACCTCGTTGATGCGTTCCGACGGGCGCAGGCGGTAGCTGACGGCCATGGCCTTCAGCTGCTCATGCACACGGTCCGCGGACCGGGCGGAAGGGAGGGCGGAATCGCTCATGGCCGGCATCCCAAAGTGCATACACTTCGGGATACAGGTCAAGGGTGGGCCGGGATGGCCTTCCGCAGGATGCTCAGCCGGCCTTGATGGAGGCGCCCCGGATCACCTCGCCCCAGCGCCGCACGGCGGCCGAGCAGCGGATGGCTGAACAAAGGGCAGCTCATGCCGTCCAATCCGCCGGGGCGAAGCGGAACCCCTCACCCTCGCGCGCGATATAGCCGTTGGCAGGGAACGGGAAATGGTAGCCGGTGACGCGGACGCGATCCGCCGCGCAGCGGTCCAGCACATGGCGGCGCGTCGCTTCCGCGGCGACGGGATCGAAATCATACATCGCATGGAAGCCGGGGCGGCGCGCGAAGAGCTCCGGCCGGTGCGTCACGTCGCCCAGGATGAGGAATTGCGCATCCCCATCCGCGACATGCCAGGATGTGTGGCCGGGTGAGTGGCCGGGGGTGTTGACGGCGCGGATGCCCGGCACGGCCTCCTGTCCTTCCATCACCCGGCGGACGCGGCCCGCATAGGGGGCGAGGCGACGCGCGAGATTGGCGAAGTTCGGCTTCTGCCGCGCCGGCGCCGAAGCCTCGTTGGAGGTGTCGGTCCAGTAGCGCCACTCGGCGTCAGGGATCACGACCTCGGCGTTCGGGAAGGCGGCGCGGCCATCGGCCGTGGCCAGGCCGGTAATGTGGTCGCCATGGACATGGGTGAGCGCCACGATGTCCACCCGCGCCGGATCGATGCCGGCGGCGCGCATGTTCGCCTCCGCCTGGCCGGCCATGGGCGAGAGCTGGCCGCCCGTGCCGGCATCGAAGAGGATCGTCTGCCGACCGGTCTGCACGACGGTCATGGTGTAGGGCGTCACATAGTGGTCCTGCGGCAGGAAGCTTTCCGCCAGCACGCCGCGCACCGCCTCGAGCGGGGCGTTCACCACCAGGCCATCGAGCTGCGGCAGGCGCGCGGTGCCGTCGAACACCGTGGTCGCGGTGAAGCTGCCGATGCGGAAGCGGTGGAAGCCGGGATTGGCTGCGGCGGGGGCCTGGGCGGCTCCCTGGCTCGCTCCCTGGGCATGCGCAATTCCTGGCGAAGCGAGCAGGGCTGCACTGCCGAGGGCAAGGCCAGCATGGCGGCGGGTGATCATCTCTCGTCTCCTCAATCCGGGCGCATGTCGGCGCGGCGGACGACATCGGCCCAGCGGGCGCGCTCCGCCACGATGAAATCCCTGAAAGCTTCCGGCGAGCCGGGAGCAGCCTCGGCCCCCTCTCCCTCCAGCCGCGGCCGCAACTTCTCGCCGCGCAGGATCCGGACGCATTCCGCGTTCAGTCGCTCCACGATTGGGCGCGGCGTGCCCGCAGGCGCCAGCAGGCCGTACCACTGGTTCGCCTCGAAGCCGGCGAAGCCCTGCTCCGCGATGGTCGCGATGTCCGGCGCACCGGCCAGGCGCTGGCGAGAGGAGACGCCGAGGGCGCGCAGCATGCCGGCCCGAACCGGCGGCAGCACGGGCGGGCCGCCGGTGAAGGTCAGGTCGATCGTGCCGCCCAGCAGGTCGTTCATCATCGGCGCCGTGCCGCGATAGGGCACGTGCTCCATCTTTGTGCCGGTCGCGAGGTTGAAGGCGGCCATGGCGATATGCGCGGCCGAACCGTTGCCGCCCGAGCCGTAGGTGAGCGCCCCGGGCCGGCGCTTCGCGAGGGCGACCAGATCGGCGATGCCGCGCGCCTCGACCTTGCGCGGGTTGACCACCATGACATTGGGCACGATCGCCGCCAGGGAGATCGGCGCGAAGGACCCGACCGTATCGTAGGAGAGATTGCGGTAAAGGGACGGGTTCACGGCGAGCGTGCCGATATGGCCCATCAGCAGCGTGTAGCCGTCGGGCGCCGCATGGGCGACGAGTTCCGTGCCGATCGTGCCGCCGGCGCCACCGCGATTCTCGATCACGAAGGGCTGGCCGAGCGCTTCCTGCAACTCCGCGCCCAGGGCACGGGCGATGATGTCGCTGGAGCCGCCGGGGGTGAAGGGTACGACGATGCGCACCGGACGGTCCGGCCAGGTGCCCTGTGCCCGCGCCAGGGCGGGGGCGATGAGGAGGCCGAGCGTGGCTCGGCGTGAGAGCGCGCCGGCGGGGATGCCTGGTGGAACCGGCTTTGCCGCCGGTGGTCCGGCATCAGCCGAACGAGCCATTTTCCGTATCGGCCATGGCCCACGCATCTGACACCCTCCAGCCCGCTCTCCGTCGAGCGGGAGCACGATAGACATCGATGCGATCTGGCGTCACATGGCTTTTTCCTAGCTAGATATAGAGTCCGGTTATAGCCCC
>DATCMG010000184.1:0-10481 GCA_036563555.1 Roseomonas sp.
AGCCCGTTCACGCGGAGGCCATGTGTGGGATCCGGGAGGCGGGGCCCCCCGGGATCACACCATCACCGGCGCCCGTTCCGCGGCGGCCCGCTGCCAGGCCGTCGCCGCGTCCTCGTCGAACAACTCGGCCAGCTTCTTCATCATCGTGCCGCCCAGCTCCTCGGCGTCCACGATGGTCACGGCGCGGCGGTAGTAGCGGGTGACGTCATGGCCGATGCCGATGGCGATCAGCTCCGCGATATCGCGCCCTTCGATCTCGCCGATCACCTTGCGGAGATGGCGCTCGAGGTAGTTGCCCGGGTTCACGGAGAGGGTGGAATCGTCCACCGGCGCACCGTCCGAAATCACCATCAGGATGCGCCGCTTCTCCGGGCGGGAGAGCAGGCGCTTATAGGCCCATTCCAGGGCCTCTCCGTCGATGTTCTCCTTCAGGAGACCCTCGCGCAGCATCAGGCCGAGATTCTTGCGGGCGCGGCGCCAGGGGGCGTCGGCCGCCTTGTAGACGACATGGCGCAGGTCGTTCAGGCGGCCCGGATTGCGGGGCTTGCCGTCCTGCACCCAGCGCTCGCGGGATTGGCCGCCCTTCCAGGCGCGGGTGGTGAAACCGAGGATTTCCACCTTCACCGCGCAGCGCTCCAGCGTGCGGGCCAGGATGTCGCAGCACATCGCCGCCACCGTGATCGGCCGCCCGCGCATGGAGCCGGAATTATCGATCAGCAGGGTGACGACCGTGTCGCGGAAATCCGCCTCCCGCTCCCGCTTATAGGTCAGCGAATGGGTGGGGGAGGCGACGATGCGGGCGAGGCGCGCGACATCCAGCAGCCCCTCCTCCAGATCGAACTCCCAGGCGCGCTGCTGCTGCGCGAGGAGGCGGCGCTGGAGGCGGTTGGCGAGCTTGGAGACGACGCCCTGGAGATGGGAGAGCTGCTGATCGAGCTGCTGGCGCAGCCGTGCCAATTCCTCGGCATCGCAGAGGTCGTCGGCCGAAACCTCCTCGTCGAACTGGCGGGTATAGGCGCGATAGGCGGAGGTATCATCCGTGACGGGCACCTCCTTCCGCTGCTGCGGGCCGCCGGGGCGGTCCTCGCCCTCGGCGGCGGCGCCGTCCTCATCCTCGTCCTCGCCAGCCTCTTCCTCGCCGGCCTCGCCCTGGGTCTGCTCGGGCTGGGCGCCCATCAGGCTCTCGGATTCCTGGGACTTGCTCTCACCCTCGCCCTGGTTATCCTGGGCGCCGGATGTTTCGCTGCCCTCGTCCTCCTGGTCCTGGGATTCCTCGGATTCGGCCTCCACCTCGGCCTCGGCGAGGTCGAGCGCGGCGAGGAGCTTGCGGGCGGCGCGGCCGAAGGCGTCCTGGTCCTCGGCCTGGTTGGCCATTTCGGCCAGGGCGTCATCGGCGCGGGGGCCGAGCGTGTCTCGCCACAGATCCACCACACGGCGCGCAGTCTCGGGCACCGGCTCGCCGGTCAGCTTCTCGCGCGCGAGCATGGACAGCGCCGCGGTGAGCGGCAACTGGTCCTTGCGCGTCATGCGGTCATAGCCTTCCGCCTCCGCCTGCTCGGAGAGACGGGCGCGGAGATTGGCGGCGACGCCGGCCATGTGGCGGCCGCCCACGGCCTCCACGCGGGCCTGCTCCAGCGCGTCGAACACCTCGCGTGCCTCTCGGCGGCCAGGGGTGCGGGCGGCGTGCGTCGCCTCGTCATGGTGGCGCAGCTTGAGCGCAACCGAATCGGCCGCGCCGCGCAGCTTCGCCATTTCGGCGGGGGGCAGGGCGCGGGTGGGCAGGGGCAGGCGGGCGCGCTTGCCGGCCAGGCCCGAGGGGCCGGGCTGGAAGGCGACCTGCACATCGGTGGAGCGCGCGATGGCGCGCAGCGTGCCGGCGGTGGCGCGCTTGAACTCCTCCTGCCGGGTGGTGTCCTTGTTGCTGCCGCTCATGGCGCTTGCCGCTGGGGGGCGGCTCCCTTGCAAATGGCGGCCTGCCTTGCGGGGCGGGCCTCGATGGCGGCGAGATAGCGGGCGGTGTTCGGACCGGGCTGGAGCATGCCCCATTCCACGACCCAGGCCAGGAGCCCGCCCAGGATGATATCGGCGGCGGTGAACTGCGCGCCGAGGAGCCATGGCCCGCCGGCGAGCGTGGCCTCAACCCGGGCCACCGTCTCGGGGAAGGGCGGCCAGCCGATCGCCCGGGCCGGGGCCTCCTTCGCGCGGGGGAAGGCCATGTCAGCCATGGCAGGCTCCATGACGCCCGGCGCATAGGCCATCCAGGCGGCATAGGCGGCGCGCGAGGGCGATCCGACCGGCGGCGCGAGATTTGCTTCCGGCAGCGTGTCCGCCACATAGGCAGCTATGGCGACGGCTTCCGTCACCACCACGCCCTTCCAGTCGCCCGCGGGTCCGCGATCGACCAGGGCGGGCAGCTTCCCGGCCGGGTTGATCGCCAGATACGCGGCGCTCTTATGGGTCGCGGCCTCGATGCTGTGCCAGTGCAGTTCGTAATCCGCCCCGGCCTCCTCCAGCAGCCAGAGGCTGCCGGCGGAGCGGGACTTCGGCGCGTGATGCAGCAGGAAGCGCGCCGCCACGGGCGGATTACCGCTTCACGTAGAGACCCGTCGGGATCTCCTCGTTGAAGCAGCGCTGATAGTACTCGGCGACGGTGGAGCGCTCGGCCTCGTCACACTTGTTCAGGAAGGTCAGGCGGAAGGCGAAGCCGACATCGCCGAAGATTTTCGCATTCTCGGCCCAGGTGATGACCGTGCGCGGGGACATGACGGTGGAGATGTCGCCGGCGATGAAGCCCGCGCGGGTCAGGTCGGCCAGGGCGACCATCGCCTCGATCTGCTTGCGGCCCTTCGTGTCGTTCTCGGCCACGCCCAGCTTCGCCGCGACGATCTGGGTCTCCTGCGCATGCGGCAGGTAGTTCAGCGTCGCCACGATGTTCCAGCGGTCCATCTGGCCCTGATTGATCTGCTGGGTGCCGTGGTAGAGGCCGGTCGTGTCGCCCAGGCCCACCGTGTTGGCCGTGGCGAACAGGCGGAAGCCCGGATGCGGGCGGATCACGCGGTTCTGGTCGAGCAGGGTCAGCTTGCCCTCAACCTCCAGCACGCGCTGGATGACGAACATCACGTCCGGGCGGCCGGCATCATACTCGTCGAACACCATGGCGCAGGGGTGCTGCAGGGCCCAGGGAAGGATGCCTTCCTTGAACTCCGTCACCTGCTTGCCGTCCTTCAGGACGATGGCGTCCTTGCCGACCAGGTCGATGCGGCTGATGTGGCTGTCGAGGTTGATGCGCAGGCAGGGCCAGTTCAGGCGGGCGGCGACCTGCTCGATATGCGTGGACTTGCCGGTGCCGTGATAGCCCTGGACCATCACGCGGCGATTGAAGGCGAAGCCCGCCAGGATCGCCAGCGTCGTGTCGCGGTCGAACTTGTAGGTCGGGTCGACCTCCGGCACGTGCTCGGTGCGGATCGAGAAGCCCGGCACCATCATGTCGCTTTCGAGCCCGAAAGCCTCGCGAACCGAGACCTGCACGTCGGGCAGGTCGATCGTTCCCGTGGAGCGGCTCTCGGCGATGCTGGCGACCTTGTTCATGGGCGGGTCCGGTTCCGTGAAAAGATGGTGAGCGGCGTGCCTCTCGGGGTCAGGCCGCCTTCGGCTGCTGGGAGAGCGTCGCGAGACGCTTGCGGATGAGGCTGTAGGCGCGGTTGATGTCCTTCAACCGCTCCTCGGAGGATTTGTCGCCGCCATTCGCATCCGGGTGGTAGCGCTTGGCGAGATCCTTGTAGCGGGCACGCAGCCCGTCCTCGTCGATGGGCCAGCCGAGGCCGAGGACGTCGAGGGCGGCCCGCAGCTCCGGCGGGGCTTCCTTCGCGGTCTTCTTCGGCGTCGGCTTCGTGTCGGCGAAGAGGCCGAGCGGGTCACGCAACCCTTCAGGTCCCAGATGGGCTTGCCCGCCCAGCCGGCCAAGGGGCCAGGTGGGGCGTTGCCAGCCGGAATCCTCGCGCAGGTTCTGCTCGATCTCTTCCGGGCTCATGCCGCGGTAGAAATCCCAGGCCTGGTTGTAGGCCCGGACGTGCTCCAGGCAGAAATGATAATAGTCCCGCAGGCGTGAGCGGTCGCGTGGCGCCCGGAACTCGCCGGGGGCCTCGCAGCCTGGTGCCTCGCAGTTCCGTGTGGAGCTGCCGGGAGGGACGGTGGATCGGAGGGGTGTTGCGCCGCGTCGGGCCATGGTGGGCACCTTATGAGCGCAGCCGCCCGCGCGGGCAAGGCACGAAACGTCCCTTCACACCTGCCCGCAACACATGGAAAAGCCTCTTGATATGGACACACCGAATCTGAGCACCCGGGCCGGGCGCCTGCGCGCCACCCTGCTCCACGCCTTCCCCGGGGCGGAGGTGGCGGTGCGCGACGACAGCGGCCTGCATGCGGGCCATGCCGGGGCACGCCCCGAAGGCGAGACGCATTACACCGTGCGCGTGGTGGCGCCGGGCTTCGCGGGCATGTCGCGGCTCGCGCGGTCCCGCGCCGTGCATGCCGCGCTGGCCGAGGAGTTCGGCGGCGGGATGCACGCGCTGGCGCTGGAGCTGCGGGCGCCGGGGGAGGCATGACTCCCCACCGCCCCGCTTCAGGCTGAGCACGGCGGAGATGGGCATCGAGATCCTCTTCGAGGATGCGGAGATGGTTGTCCGGGCCCAGGCCGGCCGGCCCGGGCAGCCCATGCTGCTCAGCTTCGGCCATCTGGAGCGCCGCCCGGAGGAGCCCGCCTTTTGGGCCGCCACCCTGGCGGCCGCCATGGGATGGCCTGCCATCGGCTTCGTCGCGCGCCGCCCGAACTGGTTCCCCGCCGCCTCTGTTCGTGCGGCGGCCGGCCTGGTGCGGAAGAGGATCGCCGCCGCGCGGCCGGAGAACGGCATCGCGATCGGTTATGGCTACAGCATGGGCGGTTACGCCGTGCTGCGGCACGGGCGCCTCCTCGGCCTGACCCATGCGCTGGCCGTCTCGCCGCAGGCCTCGATCGCGCCGGGGGAGGTTCCGTGGGAGGCCCGCTTTCGTCCCTATTACGATCCGGTGCTGCATGACGGGATGCTGGTGCGGCCGGGCGATGCCCCGGAGGTCTCCTGGGTCCTGGCCGATGCGGAGCACCCCGAGGATGCTGCCCATGCGCGCTTGCTGGAAGCGGTGGGCGCACGAACCATCCACACCCCGCGGATGAACCACAATCCGATCCAGTTGCTGAGCGACCGGATCGTGACCGAAGCCACGCTGAGCGCCGTGCTGGCCGAAGACGTAACCTCCCTGCGCCGCCTTCTTCGTGGGCAGCGCCACGGCTCGGCCTTCTGGCATGCCGGAATGGGCGCCACCCTGCTGGCGCACGGCCGGGATGCCGCGGGTCTGGCCCTGTTGAGGCGGGCGTCGGAAATGGGCCTGAAGCCGATCCATCTCGCGGAAGCCCTGGCCGAAGCGCTGAGAAGGCAGCCGGGGCGCACAGGCGCGGTGCTGGGCGGGGTTGCGGCCCTGGGAAGCCTGACGCCCCGGGCCTGGACCGATTTCTGCAACCAGATGGCCAGTGCCGACCATCGCGCCGAGGCGCTCGCCATTGCGGAGGCCGGAACCGCCGCCCTCGGCCCGCATGCGGTGCTGTTGGTGCAACTGGGCCACCTTCTTCTAGCGGCAGGACGAGTGGAGGAGGCGCGGTCCGCGCTGGAAACAGCCGTGGCACAGGAGCCGGGCGAGGGCTGGGCCTGGGTCGGTCTCAGCCTGGCCCATCTGCGGGCCGGGGATGCGGCAGGCGCGGAGGCTGCGGGCCGCGAGGCCGCCAGGCTACGTCCGGGCGATGCCCATGCCTGGCTGCGCTGGGCCGCGGCGCTGGCGGAACTGGGCCGTTTCGAGGAAGCCGAGGCGGCCTGCACCACCGCCCTTCCCCTCGGCGGTGGGGAGGAAGCCCGGATCGGGATCTTGCGGGCAAGGCTGGAAACAGGCCGGAGGGCGGAGGCCGCCGAGGCGCTGCGCGAGGGGATGGCCGCCCATCCCGGGAGCACCGCACTGCCGCGCCTCGCCCGCGCCCACGAACCGCTGCTCGGGGCGCGCCTCTGGCTCTCGCGGCTTCTCGGCCGGAGCGCCTGAGGGGCCGGGCGTATCAGCCCGGCTCGGCCTTGCCCCAGCGCTCCGTCACGATCGGGCTGTCCGGTGCATAGGCGAGGCAGGTGCCGACCATCCGGTTCCGCGCCGCCTCGGCCGCCGCCGGATCATCGGCTTCCCGCTTCCGGCGCACGGGATAAATGGTCTGGAAGGCGACGGTGGCCATCTGCGCCAACATCTCCCGCAGATGGGTGCAGCCATGCGCGCCGCCGACCCGCTCCTTCACCGCGCGGGTAAAGCCGGGGCCGATCCGCACCCCCTCCAACGCCGCGAAATTCGGGGCGGCCTGGGGGCAGATGGCATAGGGGGAGGCGTCAGTGGCAGCCTCGCAGGCGATGACCAGAAGGTCGTCATCCACCGTCAGCCGGATCCACATCTCGTGCAGCGCCTCGCCGGGCGCGATGGTGCCGCGGTCGAGATTGGCGAAGGGGTAGGTCTTCGTATCGACGAGGTGCCCTTCGATGTCGAAGAGCCCGTCGGCCCGGCGGTAGCCGTGCATGGTGATGGCGCGCCGGTGGAGGTCTTCCCGTTCGGCAGGGGGCGATAGCGGCATGGTGCGGTGCAAGATAAGGTGCCGGGGCCCCGGCGGCCAGGGCGGGCTCAGCTTGCCCCTTCGTCCCGCAGCAGCGCCTCCACCGCTGCGGGCGGCACATCGGCAGTGGTGAAGGCGGCGCCGGCCCCACGCATCAGCACGAATCGCATCGCGCCATCGCGGACCTTCTTGTCCTTGCGCATCCGCCCGATCAGCGCCTCGGCCGAGAAGCCGCGGGGTAGGTCCTTGATGCGGGCGGGCAGGCCGACCGCGGCCAGGTGCTCCATCACGCGCCCCGGCCATTCCTGGGCGCAATGCCCGAGCCGCGCCGAAAGGGCGGCGGCCAGGCCCAGGCCGACCGCCACGGCCTCCCCGTGCAGGAGGGTGCCGTCATAGCCGCACTCGGCCTCCAGCGCGTGGGCGAAGGTGTGGCCGAGATTGAGCAGGGCGCGGCCGCCTTCCGGTGCCTCCTCCCGCTCGTCGGCCACCACCACCCCGGCCTTGAGGCGGCAGGATTCGAGCACGGCGTGGCGCAGCGCCTCCGGGTCGCCGGCCATGGCGGCCGGACCGCAGGCCTCGCACCATTCCCAGAGAGGGCCCTGGAGAAGGCCGTGCTTCGCCACTTCCCCCCAGCCCGCCCGCAGCTCCCGCGGGGGAAGGGTGGAGAGGGTTTCGGTATCGGCCAGCACGATTCGGGGCTGGTGGAAGGCACCGGCCAGGTTCTTGCCGGCGCGGAGGTTCACCCCGGTCTTGCCGCCCACCGAACTGTCGACCTGCGCCAGCAGCGTGGTCGGCACCTGCACGAAGGGCAGGCCGCGCAGGGCCACGGCGGCTGCGAAGCCCGCCAGGTCCCCCACCACGCCGCCGCCCAGGGCGATTACGGCCGTGCCCCGGTCGGCACCGGCCGCCAGAATCTGCTCCAGCACATCTTCCAGCATGGAAAGACGCTTGGAGCCCTCGCCGGGGGGCACCGTGACGGCGGCCCGGATGTCGAAGCCGCCTTCCTCCAGCCCCGCGCGCAGTGTGGGCAGGTGCAGCGCCGCCACGGCCGCATCCGAGACGATGGCAACGCGGCGCGAGGGCAGGTGCGGCGCGAGCAGGCCCGCCGCCCGGGCCAGCAACCCGCTGCCCACCACCACCTCATAGGGATTGGCCGAGAGCGACACGGGAAGCCGCGCCGGGCGTTGCCAGCCGGCGATGGCGCGCTCCGCCCGGATAGTCGTGACCTCCGGCGTGTCCTCGCCGCAATCCAGGGCCAGGTCGGCCTCGGCGTAAAAGGGATAGCGCGCCGCCATCAGCCCGCGCAGCACCTCGTCCGGGTCGCGCCCGATGAAGAGCGGCCGGTTGCTGCGCCCGGCAATGCGGCGCTTCAGCACCGGAATGTTGGCACGCAGCCAAAGCGTGACGGCCCCGGCCTCGCGCAGCGCGCGGCGGGTGCGGGAATCGACATAGGCGCCGCCGCCGGTGGCCAGGACCACGGGCGGGCCGGCGGCGATGCGGGCGATGACGCGGCGCTCGCCGTCCCGGAAATGCGCCTCGCCGTAGCGGGCGAAAATCTCCGCCACGGTCATCCCGGCGGCGTTCTCGATCTCGGTGTCGGCATCGAGGAAGGGCAGGCCCAGCCGCGCGGCCAGGCGCCGGCCGATGGCGGATTTCCCTGCGCCCGGCATGCCGACCAGCACGATGCTACGGCCCCATGCCTCGGGGGGGCGCGGCGAGGATGGCGCGGGCGAGGCGCCATCGGGCGCCGCCATCGGCGGGGCCGGGGCGGGGAGGGGAAGAGGCCCGGCGGGGGCCTCATCAAGGCCCGGCTGGGAAACGAGGGGATCGGCGAGGTTGCGTGACACGGCGCGCGAGGCTAGCACACCTGCACCGCCGCGTCGTCCGGGCGGTCCGCGGGCTTTTGGGCCGCGCACTTTGGGAAGCCGATTGCCTGATGTTCCGACGTCCCCTGCTGCTGCTGGTGCTGCTGTTGGTCGGGGCCCTCGTGGCGGCGCTGCTGGCGGTTGGCGCCTTCCCGCCCGGCGTGACGCAGCAGCCGGTGGAGCGTGTTCTGCCCAATGAGCGTTTCGGCACGCGCTGATCCCTCTGGCGTGGCCCGGGCTGCGTGAACCGCCACATCGAGGCCTTCCTGGAAATGCTGGCGGCGGAGCGTGGCGCTGCCCGCAATACTCTCGCCGCCTATCGCGCCGACCTTGAGGATGCGGCCGGCTACGCGCAGCGCCGGGCCGGGGAGGCGCCGGGGACGATGAGCGCCGAAACGCTGCGCCGCTACGTCGCCAGCCTGACCGAGGCCGGCCTCTCCCCCCGCACCGCCGCGCGCCGCCTTTCCGCCCTGCGCCAGTTCCACCGCTTCCTGGCACGCGAGGGCGTGCGCGCCGATGACCCGACCGAGGCGCTGGACAGCCCGCGCAAGCCTGCCCTGCTTCCCCGGCCGCTGCGGGAGGAGGAGGTGGAGGCGTTGATCGCCGCCGCCGGCCGCCTGCCCGAGAAGCGTGCGCCGCTCGCCGTCGCGATCTGCGAGTTGCTCTACTGCTCCGGCCTGCGGGCGAGCGAGTTGATCGAGTTGCCCGCCAGCGCGCTGCGCGAGGATTCACCATTGGTGGTGGTGCGCGGCAAGGGCGGCAAGGAAAGGCTGGTTCCGATCAGCGCCCGCGCCCGTGCCGCCGCCCTGGGCGCCCGCGAGGCGGCCAAGGGGAAGGAGGGCTCGCGCTGGCTGTTCCCCTCGCGCGGCTCCTCCGGCCACCTGACCCGGCAGACGCTGAACAACCTGCTGCACGAGGCCGCGCTGATCGCCGGGATCGACCCGGAGCGGGTCTCGCCGCATGTGCTGCGCCATTCCTTCGCTTCCCACCTGCTGGGGCGCGGTGCGGATCTGCGGAGTCTCCAGGTGTTGCTCGGACATGCCGACATCGCGACGACCCAGATCTACACCCATGTGCTGGAGGAGCGGCTGCGGACCCTTGTGGAGACGCATCATCCGCTGGCCGCCGGGCGTGCGGCCTCCTGAACGGCGGTTGGCCTCAGCGGCCGCCGGTCATCGGGATCAGCGCGCCGGTGAGATAGGCGGCCTCGCCCGAGAGCAGCCAGAGAATGGCCTCGGCACATTCCTCGGCGGTGCCGACGCGGCCCATGGGAATGCTGGGCCCCATTTTCGCGAGACGGTCGCCCAGGCCGGCGGCGGCGTGGATCTCTGTATCGATCAGGCCGGGCAGCAAGGCATTCACGCGGATGCCCTCCGGGGCCAGTTCCTTGGCAAGGCCGAGGGTGAGACTGTTCACCGCACCCTTGGCGGCGGCATAGGCCGTCCACTGCCCGGCACCGCCGATCGTGGCCGCCACCGAGGACAGGTTCACGATGGAGCCACCCGCGCCGCCCCGCTTCGTCGACATGCGGCGCAGCGCGGCTTGGGTGCAGAGCAGGGTGCCGGTGACGTTGACATCGAGGATGCGGCGGATGGTCGCGGCGTCGTAATCCTCGGTCCGGGTTGCCGGGCCGGTGATGCCGGCATTGTTCACCAGCCCCGTCACCGGCCCCAGTTCCCGGTCCACCGTGGCGAAGAGCGCTTCCACCTCCTCCTCACGCGAGACATCGGCCTTCGCGAGGGCGGCGCGGCCGCCGCCGGCGCGGATTTCATCCACCACGGCGCGGGCGCGGTCCTCCCGCTCGGCATAGTTCACGCATACGGCGTGGCCGCGCCGCGCCGCCAGCCTGGCGGTCGCGGCGCCGATGCCGCGCCCCGAACCCGTCACCAGAACCACGCCCGGCATGCGCTCTCTCCCGCCTATTCGACCTGCAACCGCAATTCTGCCAC
>DATCMG010000231.1:0-4937 GCA_036563555.1 Roseomonas sp.
GAGATTTGCGCCCGAAGCGTCCGTGCAATCTCTCTCGCGCGCGTGATCGCTGCCGGGATCGAGGTCGGGTTAGAGCGGTCGAGAAGATAAAATCCCGTCACTGTGGACGCGTCTGCCTCCCCGTGAAGCTCAAGGAAACGTGCCTCGTCGGCATTGATGCGCAGCACCATGCGCCACTGGCCACCATCGCTCTCGTCGCGTGCGAAGACCTGGGTCACATCGAGAATACGGGCGAGGTTCTCGACCCGCTCAACATAGCGGGCCAGCCAGATCAGGTCTTCGGCGCTGCGCGCAAGCAGTGGGGGCGTGGTACGGCGAGGGGCTTCGCCGGTCACCTCTGCATCTCCTTCATTCGAGCACCCAGGTGTCCTTACTCCCTCCCCCCTGGGAGGAGTTCACCACCAGCCCACCACGTCGCAGCGCTACCCGCGTCAGCCCTCCCGGCAGCACCCAGGTGCTTTGTCCGGTCACAGCAAAGGGGCGGAAATCTATGTGGCGCGCCTCGGCTCGGTCCTCACAGAGGGTGGGCGAAACGGAAAGCCGCACCAAAGGCTGGCTGATGTAATTCGCCGGATTGGCCATCAGCTTCGCGCGAAAGTCCTCCAGGTCCGAGCGGGACGCCTGTGGGCCGATCAGGATGCCATAACCACCGGACTCTGCCACCGGCTTGACCACCAGTTCCTCAAGGTGCGCCAGTGTATAAGCCAGCCCCTCCGGCTCGGCGCAGATATGCGTCTCGACATTCGAGAGGATCGGATCCTCGTCGAGGTAGTAGCGGATGATGCGTGGCATGTAGGCGTAGACCGCCTTGTCATCGGCGACCCCTGTACCAACCGCGTTCGCCAGGCCGACATTTCCGCGTCGCCAGGCGTTAAACAGGCCGCGAACTCCCACTGCGCTGTCGGGGCGGAAAACCTCCGGATCGAGGAATGCGTCGTCGATGCGGCGATAGATGCTGTGCACCGGAGCGCGTCCAGCGGTGGTGCGCATGAAAACATGGTCGTCCTCAACCAGCAGGTCCCGGCCTTCCACCAGAGGCACACCCATCTCCTGGGCAAGAAAGACATGCTCAAAATACGCGGAGTTGTAGACGCCGGGTGAGAGCAGAACGACCTGCGGTGTGGGAATACCTGCCGGCGCCAACTCGGCCAGTGCCTGGTGCAACCGGAGCCCGTACTCGTCCACAGGGCGCAGGCCGAGCCCGCGGGCCAGGTCGGAGAGGAGGCGCAGGGTCATATGCCGGTTCTCGACAACATAGGAGACGCCCGAAGGCGTGCGCGCATTGTCCTCCAACACCAGGAAGCGGCCGGCCTCATCCCGCACGATGTCGGTGCCGCATACATGGGCGTAGCAACCCTGCGGCACGTCGAAGCCGACCATCGCCGAGCAAAAGGCGGGGTTGCCGAGCACGCGCTCGCGCGGCACCACGCCGTCGGCCAGGATGCGCTGGCCGTGGTAGATGTCATGGAGAAAGGCATTGATGGCGGCCACGCGCTGGGTCACGCCAGCTTCGATAATACGCCACTCGGCGGCCGTGATCACGCGCGGGACAAGGTCGAGCGGCAGGGTGCGATCGATCGCTGTTGCGTCCGAGTAGACGGTGAAGGTGATGCCGCGCTCCAGCTGCTCCCGCTCCGCCCGGCGTGCGCGGGCCACCATGGCCTCCGGGGTGAGTTCCCCAAATCTCTCGCGCAGCAGCGCGATGGCCGGATCGGCTGGGGCGCCTTGGCGGAGCATTTCGCAGAAGAACCCATCCGGGGCGGCGTAGCCGGCTAGGAGCCCACGGGGCGACTGGCCTGACGGCCTTGTGGACAGGCCGCCTTCTTGGACCTGGGTCTGGCTGAGGGAACGCTGATTTGCAGGATCCTTGGGCATTGTTTTCCACTGTGCCGCATAGGCAAGAAGCGTCCGAGCGGCGCCATGGCTGCATTGTTGCGCAGCTCGTAGGGCGAGGAACAAACTTCATTCAGGTGATCAGGAGCCTGGCCCTTTCCGACGGAGGGAAACCCTACGCTCGCCGGGCGCTTAGCTCCGCGCCAGCCGCGGTTCCCCTCCAGCCGGACGCCCGACGTGAAGCTCTTCCAGTGCCAGGCCTGCGGGCAGGTCCTCCATTTCGAGAACACGCGTTGCGAGAGTTGCGGTCGCACCCTCGGGTACCTGCCCGATGCCCGCCTGCTTTCCGCTCTCGAGCAGGACCCCAGCGTGGAGCGGGGGGCGAGGCCCGAGGACGTGGCCTCAGGGCCGGAGGCGTCCGTCCGGCCTGCGGCAGCCAGGCCGAAGGAGTTGTGGCATGCCTGGAACCAACCGGGGGTACGCTACCGCTTTTGCGCCAATGCCGAGCTTCATGCCTGCAACTGGCTTCTTCCCGAGGCCTCTTCCGAGGCCTATTGCAGGGCCTGCCGCCACAACCGCATTGTCCCGGATCTCTCTGCCCCGGAGAACCTGGCGCGCTGGCAAAAGCTGGAACTTGCCAAGCATCGGCTGTTCTACACGCTGACCCGCCTGGGCTTGCCGCTCCTCACCCGCGCCAAGGACCCGGACCACGGGCTCGCCTTCGACTTCCTGGCCTACCCGCTCGAGGGGGCCGGACCGAAGGTGATGACCGGCCATGAGGACGGTCTGATCACCATCGCGCTCACAGAGGCGGATGATGCCGAGCGCGAGCGTATGCGCCTCGCGATGGGGGAGACCTACCGTACCCTGCTCGGGCACTTCCGCCACGAGGTCGGACACTGGTTCTGGGATGTGCTGGTGCGCGATGGTGCACCTGGCCGGCTCGATGCCTTCCGCGCGCTCTTCGGCGATGAGCGGCGTGATTACGCCGAGGCGCTCAAGATCCACTACAAGGAGGGGCCGCCGCCCAACTGGTCCGAGAAGTTCATCACCATCTATGCCAGCACCCACCCGTGGGAGGACTGGGCCGAAACCTGGGCGCATTACCTGCATATCGTGGACACGCTGGAAACCGCTCACGTCTTCGGCCTGCGCGTGCGACCGCGGATCGCGCCGGGCGAGGCGCTGAGTGCCGACCTCGAATACGACCCCTACTCGGCTGGTCCCGAGATCCAGCGCCTCATCGATGACTGGCTCCCACTGACCTTCGCGATGAACAGCCTGAACCGCAGCATGGGGCAGCCCGATCTCTATCCCTTCATCATCTCGCCCCCGGTGATCGAGAAGCTGGGCTTTGTTCACCGGCTTGTGCACAACCAGGATCGTTGATGCGACGGGGGAAAGGCCAAGGGCAGGAGTAGGGCGGCCCCGTCCGGACCTCCTGCCCGTCACCTCGGTGTTTACGCGCCACCTTCCGGCCTGGTCGCGTTCCAATTGGTCGATAACCCCGGGGCGGGAGTTCTGTGACGAAGTGAAGCCATCGCGTGTCTATAGGCGCACGACACGAATCGTGACGCACCCTATCGAGGGGTGAAGTCCGTGTCTGGTGTAAGCCGCCGACAGTAGGCCGCCATCAGGCGGGCGCAATCCTCCACATCCCTGAGGCTGACCACCTCGCACGGGGTATGCATGTACCGCAGCGGAACGCCGAACAGGCCGGTTGCCATCCCTGGCCCGTTGATCTGCATCGCATTGGCATCGGTCGGCGTACTCCCCGGCGCGACCTGCACCTGGTACGGGATGTCCTCCTCTGCCGCAGCCTTGCAAATCAGATCGAAGACGACCGGATTGGTATTGGCGCCACGAGACACGCTTGGCCCTTTCCCGAGCTCCAATTGGCCGTGTTGGGCCTTGCTGACGCCCGGATAATCGATGGCATGCTCCATATCGACCGCAAGGCCTGTTTGGGCACCAATGCTGAATGCGGAAGTCCGTGCACCGCGTGATCCGATCTCTTCCTGCACTGTTCCGACAGCATATACCCCAACGCCCTCCGCCAAGCCCCCCTGCTCACGGAGAAGTCGCAGGGTCTCGGCAACGATAAACAGGCCCGCCTTGTTGTCGAAGCCGCGGGCTGCTGCGCGGTCTCCCATCAGTCGCTGGAACTCGTACTGGTAGGTGACGACGTCCCCGATCTGGACCACGGTCTCCGCCTGGGCCCGGGAGCTTGCGCCGATGTCGATCCACAAGTCCTTCAGCTCCGCCTTCTTCTTGCGCTCGGCCTCGTCGAGGAGATGGATGGCCTTGCGCCCGATCGCGCCGGCAACGCGTTCCCGGCCGTGCACCCAGACCATCTGCCCGACCGGAATGATACTGTCGTGCCCACCGATGGCGCTGAAGTAGAGCAGCCCCTCATCGCTGATGTGGTGAACGATGAAGCCGATCTCGTCCATATGCCCCGCAAGCATGACCTTCATTCTTGCCCCCGGGTTCACCACAGCGGTGACGCTGCCATGGATGTCCGTCGTCACACGGTCGGCATACTGCCCCACATAGTCCCTGTAGACCCTCGCCACGGGTTGCTCATAGCCACTCGGCGAGGGTGCCCTGAGCAGTCCCCTCAGGAACTCGAGCGATTGGTCCCGCATCTCTCTAATTTCTCCTGACTTTGCTCGATGCTCTGAGTTCTTTATTTGGCAACACAAAGGGCAACGAGGATGGCCGGCAGGACTCCATCCGTAGAGCCTCGCCGTGGCTGTCCGGGTCTGCCCCTGCTTTATCAGCGCCGCAGCATCGGCAGGACCTTCTCGCCAAAGGTGTCGATAAAGCCGCGCTGATCGCTGCCCACCTGGTGCAGATCGATGCTTTCGAAGCCAAGATCCGCGCATTCGGCGAGCCACTCGGCGTGACGGCCCGGATCGGTCGAGATCAGGACCGCCTCCCGCATATCTTCCGGGCGCACGAAACGCGCGGCAGCCTCGAACTGCTGCGGCATGCGGAGCTCCCAGTTCACGTCGCCGCCCAGCAGGTTGAAGCGCCATTGCTCATGCGCCTGGTGGAGCGCCTCCTCCTCCGTGGCGGCCCAACTCAGATCCGCCTTTAGG
>DATCMG010000187.1:0-2958 GCA_036563555.1 Roseomonas sp.
CGGCGAGCGCTGGAAAGCCGACATCAGGTCAGCCTGCCGCCGACGGGCCGTTCATGATCCCTCCCGAACCGATTCCAGTTTTCCGAATGCGTTTAAGGACCCACAGGGTCCCTCGGCGACTAGAAGGTGTCTGCCGCGGAATGCTGGCGTCCGGCTCGGGAGCCACTTCGGTGTGTTGGTCCGACTTTACCACTCAGATCCGAGTCCTCGGCGTGGCCAATATGGCCGTCTGCCTGGGCGCCTGTTGCCCCGGTTCGTCTTGCTGTAGGTAGCCAGCCAGCGGGTATGCGGCAGGAGAATCAGCGTTGTCTGTTTTGCAGCGGCATAACGTGAACGTGAGTGGCTCCGGTGCAAAGGCGATGGTCTTCGCCCACGGCTTCGGTTGTGACCAGAACATGTGGCGCTTCGTCGCGCCCGCATTCGCCGACCGCTACCGCGTGGTCCTATTCGACCATGTGGGCGCAGGCGGCTCCGATCTCTCGGCCTATGATCCGGAAAAATATGCCTCGTTGGATGGATACGCCGAGGATGTGGTCGAGCTCTGCCGGGATCTGAAGATACAGGGCGGCGTCTTCGTGGGGCATTCGGTGAGCGCGATGGTCGGGGTCCTGGCATCCAAGAAGGCTCCCGACCTTTTCGACAGGCTCGTCCTGGTCGGCCCGTCGCCCCGATACATCGATGATGGAGACTATGTCGGCGGCTTCAGCGAGGGGCAGATCCACGAGCTTCTGGAGTTCCTGGACAGCAACCATATGGGCTGGTCCCAGGCTATGGCACCGGTCATCATGGGCAATCCAGACCGCCCCGAGTTGGGCGAGGAGTTGACGAACAGCTTCTGCCGCACGGATCCGGAGATCGCGAAGCGCTTCGCTCGGACCACCTTCCTCTCCGACAACCGTTCTGATCTGGCCGAGGTAAAGGCCCGCTCGTTGGTCCTTCAATGCTCGGAAGATGTTATCGCGCCACCCTGTGTCGGAGAGTATGTGCATCGCGCCATTCCGGACAGCGAGTTCGTGCTCCTCGACGCCACCGGGCACTGCCCGAACCTGAGCGCCCCCGAGGAGACGATCGCCGCCATGGAGGCCTTTCTAAGCTCCGCGCCGTGAGCGAAGGCACGCCCAGCTCCGCGCCACGGGAAGTTGAGGACCTTGAGGACCTCTTCGAGAACGCGCCCTGTGGCTACATCTCTGCTGAACCCGCGGGTCGGATCATCAAGGTCAACCAGACCTTCACCGCATGGACGGGATATGGGCGCGACCAGCTCGTCGGCCGTCGCTTCCAGGATCTTCTGAACATCGCGGGGAAGATCTACTACGAGACCCACTTCGCGCCCCTGCTACGGATGCAGGGCTTCTTCAACGAGGTCGCACTCGATCTCGTCTGTGCCGACGGCTCACGCCTGCCAGTGCTGGTCAATGCGGTCGAGCGTCGCGACGATGCCGGGCGGGTGCGGTTCATCCGCGTGACGGTGTTCAACGCCTCCGACCGCAGGCGGTACGAGCAGGAGCTCCTGGAGGCGCGCAGGGCCGCCGAAAAGGCCAACGCTGATCTACGCGAGCTTAACCTCACGCTGGAGACGCGGATCGAGGAAGCCGTCCAGGAGCGGATGAAGGCCGAGGAGGCACTGCGCCAAGCCCAGAAGATGGAGGCCGTGGGCCAACTCACGGGCGGCCTCGCGCATGACTTCAACAACTTGCTGGCAGGCATCACCGGGAGCCTCGAGATGCTGCGGACGCGGGTGGCGCAGGGGAGGACCGGCGAATTGGAGCGCTACATCGTCGCGGCCCAGGGCGCGTCGAAGCGGGCTGCGACGCTGACGCACCGGCTCCTCGCCTTTTCTCGCCGGCAGGCGCTCGATCCCAAGCCCACGGACATCAACCGGCTGGTCGCGGGCATGGAGGACCTGATCCGCCGTACCATGGGACCCGCCGTGGTGGTGGAGGTGGTGGCAGCAGGCGGGCTCTGGGCAACCCTGGTTGACACGAACCAGCTTGAGAACGCGCTGCTGAACTTGTGCATCAATGCGCGAGACGCCATGCCCAATGGCGGAAAGCTGACGATCGAGACCGGCAACCGCTGGCTCGACGAGCGATCTGCGCAGGACCGTGACCTGGCTCCCGGCCAGTACGCCTCGCTCTGCGTCAGCGATACCGGCACCGGCATGCCGCCCGAGGTGATTGAACGCGCCTTCGATCCCTTCTTCACCACCAAGCCTGTCGGCCAGGGCACAGGCCTGGGCCTCTCCATGATTTACGGGTTTGTTCGCCAATCGGGCGGCCAGGTCCGCATCTATTCTGAACTGGGACAGGGCACGACCATGTGCCTGTACCTGCCCCGGCATTTCGGCGAGGCGGAAGCCGCGGAAGCCACCGAGGTCACCAAGAGGATTGAGGCGCCACGCGCCGGGCAGGGCGAGACCGTGCTGGTGGTCGATGACGAGCCGACGGTGCGGATGTTGATTACCGAGGTGCTGGAGGACTTGGGCTACACCGCCATTGAGGCCACGGCCGGGCCGGCCGGGCTAAGAGTATTGCAGTCCAACGCACATATTGACCTCCTGGTCACCGATGTAGGCCTCCCTGGCGGGATGAGCGGCCGTCAGCTGGCCGAGGCAGGGCGGGCGGTGCGCCCCGGTCTGAAGGTGCTGTTCATCACGGGCTACGCGGAGAACGCAGTCATCAACCACGGCCACCTGGAGCCGGGCATGCACATGCTGATGAAGCCATTCGCGATGGACACACTAGCCAGCCGGATCAAGAGCCTCATCGCAGGGGGCTGACACGATCTGAAGGTCCGGCTTCCGTCCAGCGCAGAAGTCTACCGAGCAACACTCTTGCACCAAGGGTGTCCGCTTCTGAGATTTGGCTAGATAGCGCGCAAAGTCCGAAACGGGCGCACAGCGGCCGTGACCGGAGCTGGCCGAAAGCGGCATGGCCGCTTTCACAGGATCAGGGGCTG
>DATCMG010000248.1:0-3982 GCA_036563555.1 Roseomonas sp.
AAGATGGGCTGGAACGCCCAGCCCACGCGCACGATGGAATTCCAGGACGCCCGCGTTTCCGCCGACGCCCTGCTGGGAGAGGAAGGGCAGGGATTCCGCATGGCCATGGCCGGCCTCGACGGCGGCCGCCTGAACATCGCCGCCTGCTCCATCGGCGGCGCCCAGCGCGCCCTCGACATCGCCCTCGACTACACGCGCGAGCGCCGCGCCTTCGGCAAGGCCATCGCCGATTTCCAGGCCACGCAGTTCCGCCTCGCCGACATGGCCACCGAACTGGAAGCGGCCCGTTCCCTCCTCTGGCGCGCCTGCTCCAAGCTGGACGCGAAGGCGCCGGATGCCGGCCCGTTCTGCGCCATGGCCAAGCGCTTCGCCTCCGACACCGGCCACCGCGTCGCGGATGAGGCGCTGCAGCTCCTTGGCGGCTATGGCTACCTGCATGATTACGGCGTGGAGAAGCTGGTCCGCGACCTCCGCGTGCACCGTATCCTCGAAGGCACGAACGAGATCATGCGCGTCATCATCGCCCGCCACCTGCTCGGCCGGCGCTGACTTCAAGTTGACAAATCCGTGAGCGAGCCGGCACATTCCCGCAACGAAGAGCCGCATTGCGCGGTCCGTGCGGGCGCCAGGACAGCGCCAAAAGGAGGCGACATGCCGCGCCGGCCCTTCATGGCGCCCGCCCTCGCGGCCCTCGCCCTCCTCGCCGCCGCGCAACCCGGCCTTGCCCAGGGCGAGATCCGCAGCATCGTCGTCCCCGCCGAAGGCCCTGTCGTCATCCCACCCCGCAGCGCCCCGCGCCTGGCTGCCCGGCCCGCAGGCACCGGCGCCGGCATCCTCATCCCGCCCGGCGCGCACCGAGGTGGCCCCGTGCTGCTGCCCGATACCGGCACGGGCCTGGCCGCCCCGGTCCTCGGCCTGGCGCTTCCCGCGATTGCCGGCGCCCTGCTGGGCGGCAGCATCGCCGGATCCCGCGGCGGCAGCTCGGCCCCGGCCCGCACCCGGTAACGGCGCCGGCGCAGCTTAAGCGCGCGTCACTCCCCGCATGGTCTCCGCCTCGGCGCGCTCCATGCCCTCGTTCAGCGAAGCTGCCAGCGCGCCGGCCAGAATTCTGGCCTCCTGCCCCTTCGGCATGATGGGTTCCCCCACCACGGCCACGCAGCGCGCAAAGGGCAGGGGAAGGATCATCCGGTCCCAGGAACCCAGCCGGCGGCTGGGCATGGCGAAGGCCGCGCAAGGCACGATCGGCACGCCCGCCATGGCCGCAAGCCGCACCGCGCCCTCCGAAATGACGCGCCGCGGTCCGCGCGGCCCATCCGGCACCACCACCGCGACCGATCCCGCGCGCACCCCCCGGAACAGGTTCCGCCCCGCTTCCCGGCCCCCGCGCGACGAACTGCCCGCCACCGCCGTCAACCCGTAGCTGCCGAGAGCCGATGAAATCATCGTTCCGTCCCGGCTCCGCGACACCAGCACGAGCCCATCCTTGCGGGGCGTCGCCGGTTCGAGCGACCGCCAGAAGCGGTCCCAGGCCAGGGGCATCAGCGGCAGGCACTCATGCCAGAAAACCATCACGAAGCCCCCGGGCTGCCCGGCCAGCGCCCGCAGCGGCTCCGTCCCCTGCAGTTCCCAGCGCACCGTCCGCCGGCACAGCGCGAGATACCCACCGACGAGGTGCCACAGGAACGGGCTCCGCCCGATCGCCTTCAGCCCGCGCGCCAGCGGCCCCTTCCGCCGGCGCATCTTCCTCGGGGACGGGAACGGGGCCTGGGTCGCGGCCGTACCGGAAGGCGGCAGGTCCGGGCCGGAAGCAGGAGGGAGCATCGACGATCCAGCTATGGGGACAGGTCCCGCAAATCTCCTGAACGGGCTTTGCGGCGGCGCCGAGGTAGGACGACCGGTCATTCCTGTATAGGTGGGGCTGCACCGCGGCGCGATCCGCCCTATTCCCTTTCCAACACCAAGGAGAGGAGGGCGCCCGCCCATGTCCAGCCGCGAAGCCGCCATCGCACGAGCACAGGCCGAATTCGACAGCGGCGCCTTCCGCGACCGCCTGGCCGCGCTGATCGCCATTCCCTCCACCTCCCAGGATGCGGCCCATGCCCCTGATTGCCGCCGCTACCTCGAGGAGGGGATCACCCCCTGGCTCGCCCGGCTCGGCTTCGAATCCAGCATCCACCCGAACCCCGATCCCACCTGCGGCCCCATCCTCATCTCCTCCCGCATCGAGGATCCGTCCCGCCCCACCGCCCTTCTCTACGGGCATGGCGACACGGTCCTCGGCCTGGACGAGCAGTGGTCCCCCGGCCTCAAGCCCTGGGCGCTGACGGAGAAGGACGGGCTCTGGTATGGCCGCGGCACCGCCGACAACAAGGGCCAGCACATCATCAACCTGGCCGCGCTGGAGGCCGTGCTGGCCGAGCGCGGCGGCAAGCTCGGCGCCAATGTGAAGCTGGTTCTGGAGATGTCGGAGGAGCTGGGCTCCAAGGGCCTGCGCCAGTTCATCGGCGCCCATGGCGACTACCTTGCCGCCGACGCCCTCATCGCCTCTGACGGCCCGCGCGTGGAGCCTGGCCTGCCCACCGTCGCTGCCGGATCGCGCGGCAGCTTCATGTTCGACCTTGTGGTGAAGCTGCGGCAGGGCGGCGTCCATTCCGGCCATTGGGGCGGGCTGACGACGGATCCCGCCATCCTCCTCTCCCACGCCATTGCCAGCATCGCCGACCAGAACGGCAAGATCCTCGTCCGTGACTGGCTCCCCGGCGAAACCGTCCCCGCCAGCATCCGTGCGGCCCTCAAGGGCTGCCCGGTCGGGGGAGGGGAGGGCGCCGCGACCATCGACGAGGGCTGGGGCGAGCCCGGCCTCACCCCCGCCGAGAAAATCTATGGCTGGGCCTCCTTCATCGTTCTCGCCATGCTCAGCGGCAAGCCGGAGGCGCCGGTCAACGCCGTCGCGCCGCATGCCCGCGCCGTCTGCCAGATCCGCTACACCGGCGATTCCGACCCGGCGAAGTTCGAATCCGCCCTACGCGCCCATCTCGACGCCCATGGCTTCCAGAAGGTGGCGATCGAGCGCGTCGGCATCCGCATGCCCGCCAGCCGCACCCCGCCCGACAATCCCTGGGTGCTCTGGACCAAGGCGAGCATGGAGAAGTCCCTGAACACGCGGGTGCAGGTCACGCCCAACGCCTCCGGCGGCCTGCCCGGAGACGTCTTCGTGGACCTGCTCGGCACCCCGCTCGTCTGGGTTCCGCATTCCTACAACGGCTGCAAGCAGCACGGCCCGGACGAGCACGTCATCCCCGCCATGATGCGGGAAGGCCTGACCGCCTTCGCCGGGATCTGGTGGGACCTCGGCGAGCCCGGCACGCCGAAGCGCGGCTGAAGCCGGCGCGCGGGTCGCCTTCAGGCGGCCCGCACCTCCGCCAGGAAGTCGTTCACCGCCTCGCGCAGCACCCCGGATTGCGAGGACAGCTCCCGCGCCGTGCCGGCCAACTGGCCCGCCACCCCGGCCGTGCTGGCCGCATCGACATGGATGCCCTCCATCAGGGCGCTGACGCGCTCATTGCCCGCCGCGGCATGCTGCACGCTGCGCGCGATCTCGGCGGTCGCCGCGCCCTGTTCCTCCACCGCGGCCGCGATTCCCGCGGTGATGCCGCTGATCTCGCCGATCGTGTGGGCGATCCCGCCGATCGCCTCTACCGCCTGGGTCGTCGCGGTCTGGATCGCGCCGATCTGGCCGCCGATCTCCTCCGTCGCCCGGGCGGTCTGCGTTGCCAGCGCCTTCACCTCCGACGCCACCACGGCGAAGCCGCGCCCCGCCTCGCCGGCGCGCGCGGCCTCGATCGTGGCGTTCAAGGCCAGCAGGTTGGTCTGGCTCGCGATGGTGTTGATGAGCGCGATCACCTCGCCGATCTTGGCCGCCCCGTGGGCGAGCGCGCCGACCGTCGCGTCGGTGCCCCGCGCCTTCTCGACGGCGCGGCCC
>DATCMG010000251.1:0-7384 GCA_036563555.1 Roseomonas sp.
CGCTTCAACCGCGCCCAGCAGGACGGCTTCCTGCCCGTGGTGGAGGACGGCACGGTGGTCCTGGTCGGCGCCACCACCGAGAATCCGAGCTTCGCGCTCAACGGCGCGCTTCTTTCGCGCTGCCGGGTGATGGTGCTCAAGCGGCTGGACGATCCGGCGCTCGAAAGCCTGCTGATCCGTGCCGAGGCCGAGGCGGGGGCACCCCTGCCCTTGGATGCCGCCGCCCGCGCCGCCCTGCGCGCCATGGCCGATGGCGACGGCCGGTCCCTGCTGAACATGGCAGAGCAGGTCCAGGCCCTGCCGGAAGGCACCGCGCCGCTCGACCCCACCAGCCTCTCCGCCCTGCTCGCCCGCCGTGCCGCCCGCTACGATTCCGACCGGGCGGAGCATGACAGCCAGATCACCCCCAGCATCACGGGCGATCGGGGAAGCGAGCTGAACGGATTGCTCTCCGCCTTTCACAAGTCGCTGCGCGGATCGGATGTGCAGGCCGCGCTCTATTACGCCGCCCGCATGATGGTGATGGGCGAGGAGACCGCCCCCACCATCTTCCGCCGCCTCGCCTGCGCAGCCTCGGAGGATGTCGGCATGGCGGACCCCCAGGCCCTCGTGCAGGTGCTGACGGCCTGGGACGCCTTCCGCCGTGTCGGCTGGCCGGAGGCGCATCTCTTCATGGGCCAGGCGGTCGTCTATGTCGCCACCGCGCCGAAATCGAACGCCACCCATCTCGCCTTCACCCAGGCGCTGCAACTGGCCGAGCGCACCGCGCGCCTCCAGCCACCGCTGCACATCCTGAACGCCCATACGAAGCTTCTCGCCGATCTCGGCCATGGCGCCGGCTATCGCTACGATCATGACGAGCCCGACGCCTTCGCCGGCCAGGAATTCTTCCCCGACGCGCTGGCAGGCGAGAACCGCCCGGAGCTCTACCAGCCCACCCCGCGCGGTTTCGAGCGCGATATCGGCAAGCGCCTGGACTTCTGGACCCGCCGCCGCGGCCGGCCCTGACCGGCCCACAATGCCCAGTTCCCTCACGACAGGGCCGGGACGGGCGAGGATGTGCGGACGCCGAGGTGATCAGGAAGGCTGGGGAAGGTGACTCCCAAGCCTTGTCCGTTTTCGGGCTTGGGACAAGCGAGAGCCAGCATTGTGCCCAGAAGGGGGCGGTAGTCGCCCCACGAAGTTCTTCGACGCTGAACCCGGCACTGGCGCCTACGGCCCCTCCACCGCGAAGCTCGGCTGGTTCTGCTCCGCCTATCCAGGCGACACGCCGCGTGGCCGAGTCGGAGAACACAAACCGTGCCGAGGGGCCTTAGAGAGGCGGAGCGGGACGGCAGGCGCGGATTCGCGCCGATGCACCAGTTCCCCGTGCCTGGAAGTTGAAACCGGCCGGAGGCTTTCGGACACGTTGGAAGAAGTAGCGTGCCAGAGTGGCAGCTGCCTTGTGGGCAACGCCGGGCGCCAGCCGGCAGGGCCAGTGACGCAGACAGTCCCGCTCGCCGTGAACAATCTCACGTTTTGATATCATAACGTATTGACCCCTGAGCTTGCATCGTGCCCGATGGGACTGCCTGAATATTGGAGCGGCACAATGAGCGCAGTCGAAGACTGGCTCACTCGTACTCGACTGCTGGGGTTACCAGCGCGAGGACTCGGGGGCCTGATACTGGGGCTTTTGGCTGGCGTATTGCACGCATCTGCCTTTCCTGAGGATGGCAGCTACGCTTACGTCTTCGCCTTCCCCGCCGTCGTCGCGGCGAGCATTGCCTTTGGTCGGACTTCTGGCTCGGTCACCTTGCTGACGACTGCGAGTTGGATCGCTTTCAGCATGCCGCCGCGAGGCAGTTTCGCAATTTCGGAAGAAGGGGATGTTATTGGGCTGCTGATCTACGCCACCCTCGCAACCGGTGTCCTGGTGCTCATCCAGTCGCTGCTGCACCAGCGTGCGCGGGCACTCGAAGCCGAGGCTGACGCCATCGACATCGCGGCACGGCACGCTGCACGGGAGCGGGAGCATGAGGTGCTCATCGCGGAGTTCCGCCACAGGGTGAAGAATGACTTGGCGCGGCTGGCCGCGACCTTCTCGCTCCGGGCGGCGAATGCGGGGCCGGAGATCGCCGAAGCCCTTCGCGCCGCAGCCGACCGCGCCCGGATGTTCTCCAGCATCTACGACCAGATGACGCTGCGCGACGGCCATATGGTGACCGACATGCATGAGTTCCTGCGGGATCTGGTGCGGGACATCAACGCCACCATCGAACGGGAACACCCGGTCGGCCTGACCCTTCATGCCGAGGCGCATACGCTGCCGTTCGGGCAGGCAAGCGCGATCGCGATCATCGTGAATGAGCTTGTGACCAATGCCCTGAAACACGCTTTCCCGGACGATCGGGAAGGCACGATCAGCATCGAGTTCCGCCGGGAGGGCCAGGAATTTGTCCTCGGGGTCCGTGACGACGGAATCGGCATTCCACCCGATGTGGAGCCCTCCAGAGGTCAGGGAAGCCGGATCGTGCGCGCCCTCGCCGCCCAGGTGAACGGGCATCTGCTCACCGCCCCCGCCACTCCGACCGGGACGCACCACGAATTGCGGTTCAAGCGCATGCCGGGAGCAGGACCTGGCTGATCCCAAGAGGGCAGGCCAGCTCCCGGCAAGTGCCATCAGCTCTTCGATGGCTTCTTTCCGTGGGACACATCAGGCGTGCCGCGGAACAGCGACATATGGGTGTGCGTCGCCACCCAGGGATCGCCCACCTTCTCCCGCGCGAAGGCGACGGTGGCGCGGCCCGGCCGGTCGAAGGATTCGCCTTCCGGGTGGTAGCCGGTGGAGTCCCACACCGCCATGCCGGTGGCGTGCAGCCGGTCCGGCGAGACGACGGCCTGCACGTTGTCCAGCCGCCAGGTGAAGCCGTCGATGGTCGGCCAGACCTTCCGCCACTGGTTCTGCTCGGCATTGTCACGGCCATGGACGAAGTCGCTGAAGGTGCCGAAGGCGATGAAGTCCTCGGCGAACAGGATGCGGGCCGGCGCGAAGTCCACGGCACGCACATGCTCCGCCAGCCTGCGGAACCAGTCGCGCACCAGGGCGAGGTCCTGCGGATCGGCGGGGGTGGTGGCCTTGGCGGTCATGAGCGTCTCCAAGCGGATGCGAAGCGCATGAGAACCCGGGGCCGCCCTCGCGCAAGCCCCCATCGTGAACTCCCCGGCGCTTAACCCTTCCCTAGCCATCCCGGGACCATGCTGCCGGCCGAGCCGCAGGATGCAGCCCCATGGACCATTGCCCGCCGCCCGACTCCATGCCGGTCGAGCCCCTATCCTTCAGCGCCCAGGGATTCCGCCTGCGGCACCTCTTCCCCACGCCCTTGCTCATGGCGCCGGTGAACGACGCGCCGCGGCTGAACAGCCAGCTCCGCAGCGCCATCCTCGCCCGCGCCGGCCTGTCGGAAGGCGTGCAGCGGAGCAATGACGGCGGCTGGCAATCCAGGGATGACTTCTGGTCCTGGTCCGGCCCCGCCGGCGGCGCCCTGCTCGAAGGGGCAACGCAACTCGTGAACCAGGTAACCGGCCTGAAGACCGCCGATGGCGACGCCCGCCCAGGCCTGCCGAACTGGCGCAGCAACGCCTGGGCCAATGTGAACGCCGGAGGTGACGGCAATCACCCGCACCACCATCCCGGGGCCTTCTGGTCCGGCGTCTACTGGGTGGATGCCGGCGATTCCGTGGCGGAGGATGGCGGCCCGGCGGGCGGCGAGTTCGAGATCCACGATCCGCGCGGCATCCTGCCCGGCTTCTTCGCGCCGCAGCTCCGCATGGCAATCCCTGGCTGCCTCAGTGCCGGCCTGACCGACTACATCACGCCCCAGACGGGCATGATGATCATCTTTCCGGCCTGGCTGGTGCACGCCGTCCGCCGCTACCGCGGCTGGCGCCCCCGCATCTCCGTCGCCTTCAACTTCTCCGTCTGAAGCAAGGCCGCGCCAACCCAGCCCGCGCAACAGATAGGGGAAGACACCGGGCTTAACCGCGGCGGCACTCATGAAAAAGCGTGCGTTCGTCCCGCCCCCGCGCCGGGACATGGGTGATCCGCTCGCCCGCCGGATGCATGCCCAGGGCGCGCATCACCGCAAAGGAGGCTTGGTTATCCGGTTGTGCCCCGGCCTCGATCACCGAGACGCCAAGCCGTTCGAAGGCCAGGGGCAGCAGGGCGGCGGCAGCCTCGCGGATATAGCCGTGGCCCTGATGCGCCTCGGCGCACCACCAGCCCATGCTGGCGCGGCCCGGGTCCTCCCGGTTCCGCAGGGCGTGGATCCAGCCGACCAGGGCACCGTCCGCGCCGCGCTCCACGACGCAGGGCAGGCCAATCCGGCGCCATTCTGCAATGCGCGCGGCCATCCGCTCCGCCGTCCAGGGCATGGGCCAGGAGGCGAGGCGGGCGGAGATGGCGTCGCTCATCAGCGCCGCGAGCGGGGCGGCATCACTGGCCTCGGCCAGGCGCAGCCCGAGGCGCGGAGTGCGGATCGAAAGGCGGGGATCGCTCATCGCGCGAGCTTGCGGGAGGTGCCGCGCCCCGCGAAGTGCCATGGGGTGCATGGCAGGCCCGAGGCGGTGCTACACCCTGCCGGTCATGACCATCGCCCTTCGCACCGTCGCCCCCGACGAAGCCGATCTCCGCCTCGACCGCTGGTTCCGCCGCCACCACCCGAACCTCACCCAGGGCGCGCTGCAGAAGATGCTGCGCACGGGCCAGGTGCGCGTGGACGGCAAGCGTGCCGAAACGAGCACGCGCCTCCTTCCCGGCCAGCAGATCCGCATCCCCCCGATGCCCGAGGCTCCGCCGCCCGAGCCCGCGCGCCCGGCCGTTTCGGAGCGCGACGCGGCGATGCTGGAACGGATGGTCATCTACCGCGACGATTCGGTGATCGCGCTCGACAAGCCCCATGGCCTGCCGGTCCAGGGCGGTCCCAACATCGCGCGGCATCTGGACGGCATGCTCGATGCCCTCCGCTTCGGCCTTGAGGAGCGCCCCCGCCTCGTCCACCGGCTGGACCGGGATACATCCGGCGTGCTGCTGCTGGCCCGCAGCGCCGGGGCCGCGGCGAAGCTCGCCTCGGCCTTCCGGGGGCGGGACGCGCACAAGACCTATTGGGCGCTGGTGGTCGGGCGCCCGCATCCCCTGGCCGGGCGGATCAACATGCCCCTGGCCAAGCAGGGCGGCCCGCGCGGGGAGCGCACCGCCCCCGCCGAGGAAGGCGAGGAGGGCGCCTTCGCCATCACCGACTTCCGCGTGGTGGATAATGCCCGCAAGCACGTCTCCTGGCTGGAGATGAACCCGCTGACCGGCCGCACCCACCAGCTTCGCGTCCACGCAGCGGCGGCGCTGAAGACGCCCATCCTGGGCGACGGCAAGTATGGCGGCGCGGCCGCGCATCTGGAGGGCATGTCCAACCTGCTTCACCTGCATGCGCGCTCCATCGAGTTGCCGCATCCCGAGGGCGGCACCCTCTCCGTCTCTGCGCCCCTGCCACCCCATATGAATGAGAGCTTCGCCTTCCTCGGCTTCGACCGCCCGCGCACCCCACCCGCCAAGCGGTCCCGCTGACCAACCGACCGGGAGCCCTGCCATGACCGAGCCCGCGCGCTCCCCTGGGCGCCTCCGCCGGCTGCGGCCCTGGCTGATCGCCCTTGGCCTTCTGGTGGTCGGCCTGCCGCTGGCGGGTTATGCCGCGCTCTGGGCCGCACTCCGCACCGACGCCATCCGCCCGCGGGTGGAAGCGGCGGTGGAGGCCGCCACGGGGCGGCGCTTCACCCTTTCCGGCCCGGTCACCCTGCGCCCTGCCCTCGTGCCGACCATCGCGCTCGATGGCCCGGTCCTGGCCAATCCGCCCGGCTTTTCCCGCCCCGAGATGCTGCGGGCCCGCCGGATCGAGGCGGAGGTCGCGCTCCTTCCCCTCCTCTCCCGTCAGGTGCAGCTCCGGCGCCTTGCCCTGGTCGAGCCCGACCTCCTGCTGGAGGTGGACGCACAGGGACGCAGCAACTGGCAATTTACCCGGCCCCGCGCGGAGGCGCCGGGCCCGACCCCCTCCCCGTCCTTCGAGCCTTCCCGGCCCTTCGGCTTCGATGCGGAATCCGTCACCATCGAGAAGGGTCGCGTCACCTGGCGCGCCCCGGGGCAGGAGGAAGTGGTGGAGCTTCCCCACCTCGCCCTCCGCTCCTCCGATCGCGCGATCCTTGCCGAAGGGCAGGCGGTCGCACGCGGGCTCACCGCCACGGTGAACGGGGGCACCGGTCCACTGGCCGCCCTGATGGCCGACGAGGCGGGTGAATGGCTCTTCCGGGCCGGGCTTTCAGCCCCGGGGATGAATGCCGAGGCCAGTGGCACCCTCGCCCTTCCCTTCAAGCCCGGCGGCTGGCGCGCCCGCCTTGCCGCGACCGCCGACCAGGCCTCTCGCCTTGCACCCCTCCTCCCCGGCACCCCGCTGCCCCAGGCGCGGAAGCTTTCCCTGGTTGCCGAGATGGATGGGGCGGCCGGCCTCTCGGCCCTCCATGCCTCGGTGGCCGAGGTGACGCTCGCCACCGCGGGCCGGCCGCTCGCGATCGGCCCCGCGCAGCTTGACGCGACCGGGCGGGATGCCCCGGTCACGTTCACCGGTACGATGCGGCTCGGGGAGCTGCCGCTGAACCTTGCCGCACAGGGCCCAAGCCTCGCCGCCGCCGGCACGGACGGGCCCCTTCCCCTCACCCTTCAGCTCAATGGCGAGGGGCTGGTCGCTTCCGCGCAAGGCGCGCTCGCGCCCGGCCGCAGGATCGAGGGCACGGAGTGGCAGGTTTCGATCCGCGTCTCCGACCTGCGCGACCTCGGCGCCCGGGCGGGCACGCCCGGGCTGCCCGCCCTGCACGACGCCGTCGCCGAGGGCCGCCTTCGCCTGCTGCCCGACGGCGCCGACCTGCCCGCCCTGTCCCTCACGGCGCGCGAGGTCGCGGGAAGCGCGAATCTCGCCTGGCGTCACGCCGATCCCCTACCTCGTCTTACCCTGCGCGCCACGCTGGAACGGCTGGACGCCGATAGCCTGACCGCCACCCCCGCCGCGCCGGCACCTGCGCCAGCGCCGGCACCCGCGCCTGCGGCCGAGGCCGCGCCCCCCGCCCCGGCCGCGCGGCCGGATGGGCGCGTGATCCCCGACATCCCGATCGACCTCGCCGCCATCCGTGACGCCCCCCTGACCCTGGACGCCGAGGCCGCCATCGCCTCCCTGCGGCTGCGCGGGGCCGATTGGCGGGATGTCTCGCTGCGGGCCGTGCTGGATGGCAAGGCGCTGAAGATCGAACGCTTCGCCGTCGCGACACCGGGCGGGCCAGTCAGCGGCGCTCTCTCGGCCGAGGCCGG
>DATCMG010000252.1:0-1576 GCA_036563555.1 Roseomonas sp.
TAGATGGGCGTCCCAGGGGTGAAATAACTCGGCAGGCGCTTCCAGGTGTTCTCGTCATCACCGGCGAGGGCGCGCATCACATCCGCCTGGTCGACCGCCATCAGCACGGCCTTGCGCGCGCGCACGTCGTTGAATGGCGGGTGCAGATGGTTCATCCGGAAGGCGCCGATATTGCCCAGCGGATCGGCGATGTCTGCCTGGAGGCTCCGGTTGCGGCGAAGCAGCGGCATCAGGTCGTTGATCGGGTTCTCCCACCAATCCACCTCGCCATTCTGCAGGGCGGCGGCGGCTGTGGCGGCGTCGGGCATCACCACCCATTCCACCCGGTCCAGCATCACGCGCTTGCCGCCGGCCAGCCAGGAGGCGGGCTCGCTGCGGGGCTGGTAGTCGGTGAACTTCTCGAACACCGACCTGGCGCCGGGAACCCACTCGTTCCGCACAAAGCGGAACGGACCCGATCCGACATATTCGGTGATCTGCTGGAAGGGGTCGGTCCGGGCGATGCGTTCGGGCATGACGAAGCTGCAGGGCGCGTTGTTCTTCGCCAACGCCAGAAGCATCTTCGGATAGGGCGACTTCAACGACCAGCGGAAGGTGCGGTCGTCCACCGCCACCAAGTCGTTCTGGATGGCCAGGATCATCTGGCCCATCGGATCCCGCACAGCCCAGCGCTTCATGCTGGCGACGGCGTCCTTCGCGAGGACTGGCTCCCCATCGTGGAATTTCAGGCCGGGGCGAAGACGGAAGGTCCAGGTCAGGCCATCGGAGGAAACCTCCTCGCTCTCGACCATCTGGCGCTGGGGCTGGAGTTCGGCATCAACGCCATAAAGGGTGTCCCACACCATGGCGGCCGCGTTGCGGACCACATACTGGGTGCCCCAGATCGGGTCGAAATTCGCGAGATTGGCCTGCGGCACGAAGCGCAGGGTCCGGGCAGCCGCGCCCTGGGAAAGGGCCGGCGTGGAAATGCCGGCGGCGGCCAGGCCGCTTCCGGCCATCAGGAACGAACGACGATCCATCCAAAAGCCTCCCATGCGGGCCGGCATTCGCCATGCCCTGTGTCCCTGTTTCGCGCAGCCTGCCGGAAAAGCCGGCGCTACGCCACCATGGTACGGACCTAAGCACGGCCCGTGCCATCATCAGGCCTTGCCGATGTTCCAGAAGACCGTGGCCGGGGCGCGGAACACGCCGGTCACGTTCCTCCGCCAGACGCTGGGCTGCCAGTAGAAGCCCAGAGGCACATAGGGCAGCACTTCCATGGCCCTGGCGTTCAGGGCGGCGCCGATCCGCTTGCTCTCGGCCTCGTCCGCGGCTTCCAGCCACTGGCCGCGCAGCGCCTCGATCTGCTCGTCCTGTGGCCAGCCGAACCAGGCATTTGGCCCGTTCGCGCGCAGGAAGAGGTGGATCGTCGGCACGCTCAGGTCGCTGCCGGAGGAGCTGGTATGGACCACGCTCCAGCCGCCGCGGTCCACGGGCTCCTTGCTCGCCCGGCGCTGCACCACCGTACCCCAATCGGCCGAGACCACCTCCACATTCAGCCCGATCCGCGTCATGAGATCGGCGGTGACCAGGGAGA
>DATCMG010000256.1:0-8607 GCA_036563555.1 Roseomonas sp.
GGTACTGGCGGGCAGTGCCGCACCAGAGAAAAGCTGCTGCACCCGCTCGGGTGGCAGATGGGCGAGGATGATGCGGCCCATCACCGCCGCATGGGCCGGAAGCCGACTGCCCACGCGGATATTGCTGACATAGCGCCCCTGTTCCGGCGTGCGGCGGACGACATAGACGATCTCGGTCCCGTCCAGCACGCCGAGATGGGCGGAAAGCCCGATCGTATCGGCCAGCTGTGTGATGGCGGGCACCGCGGTCTGCACCAGGTCCTGGGAGAAGAAGGCCTGCGCCGCCATGCCGATCAGGCCGAGGCCGATGCGCCAACCCTGGTTAGGACCGGCGGATTCGATGAAGCGCTCGGCCTCCAGCGTCGTCAGCAGGCGCAGCAGCGTCGTGCGGTTGATCCCCAGGGCGCGCGCCGCGGCCGCCATGTTGATGACGCGGTCACCTTCGGCGATGTGGCGCAGCAGCCGCGCCGCGCGCTGCACGGGGGGCGAGAGATAGGTGGATTCGCGATCCTCTTCGGGCAGGTCAGCCAAGGAGCGTTTCTCCCAGGATGGCGTTGAGTTCGCGCGGCATCTCCTGCGGCATCGCATGACCGGCGCCGGGGAACTCCACCAGGCGCAACCCGGCCGGCAGGGCGGCGAAGAGGCGGCGGGCGTTATCGGGCGGGGTCACCACATCCTCCAGCCCTGTCGCGACAAGGGTGGGCATGGTCAGCCGCGCTGCGTCCGCCAAAAGATCGCCGGCGCCCAGCGCGTGCACGGCCTGGGCGTAGCCGGCAGGATTCACCGCCGCCATGGCGCCGCGCACGCCTTCCAGCACAGCGGGGCGGTTGGCGGCATCATGAACGAGGCGGGCGGCACGGCGGGCGGCGAATTCCTCCGGTCCCAAGGCCTCCAGATCGTCTATGCGGGCCTGGACGGAGGGCGGCAGCGGCCCGGTTGTCACGCCATAGCCCAGGGCAGGCGACATGAGCGCCAGCCGCTCGACGCGGGTGGGGTTCCGGGCGGCGAAGCGCGCGGCGAAGACGGTGCCGAGCGAATGCCCGGCCAGCAGAATGCGGTCATGCCCGAGAGGCCCCAGCACGCGCTCCAGCGCTTCGGCATAATCATCCGGCGTCGGGGAGGGTGGTGCGACCGGCGCCGAGGCGCCATAGCCCGGTGCGTTCCATGCCCAGACATCGAGGGAGGGCGGCAGCACCTGCATCAGCGGCATCCAGCTTCCGGCATTGCTGCCGATGCCGTGCAGCAGCACCAGCGGCAGGCCGCCGCCCGTGCCGGGGCGGTGCAGCAGCGTGATGCCGGCGGCCTGCTCCCGCGCGATGGAGTGGGACGTGGCGCTCATGTGAAGACGAATCCTGCATCGACCGGAAGCACCTGCCCCGTCAGCGCCAGGGCGCCGGGCGTCAGCAGGAAGACCACCGTGTCTGTAATGTCCTCCGCCACCTGCGGGCCGGGCACGGCGCGTCCGGTCTCGTAGAGGCGGTGCCGTTCGGCGGGGACGTAATCCGTCGACTCGCCGCGCATGATGCCCGGGGCGATGGCAGTGATGCCGATCCCGCGCGGCCCCAGCTCGCGCGCGAGGGAGCGGGTCATGGAGATGACCGCGCCCTTGCTGGCGGTATAGGCGAGCAGCCGCGGCGCCCCCCAAAGGGCGGTGTCGGAAGCGAGGTTGACGATGCGGCCATCCTGCATCAGCGGCACTATCGCGCGCGTGACGAGCCAGGTGCCGCGCACATTCACGCGCATCACCCGGTCCCAGGTATCGATCTCGATGGAGTCGAATTCCGGGCCGCCGATGCCGGTCGCGATGGCGGCATTGTTCACCAGACCGTCGATCGTGCCCTCATGCTCCGCCACATCCTGGGCAAAGGCATCGATGCCCTCGGGGTCGGCCAGGTCCAGCGGCACGGCGCGCAAGTCATGCCCCAGTGCCGCCATCTCCGCGGCCGTCTCGGCCAGGTGATCGGCCAGAATATCGGCCAGCACCAGCCGCGCCCCGGCCGCTGCGCAGGCGAGCGCGATGCTGCGCCCCACCCCGCGCGCGGCACCGGTCACCACGACCGTGCGCCCGGCCAGGAGCTGCGGCTGGGTGAGGCTCATTGGGCCACCCGCGGAAGATAGTGCAGGATGCGCGCCTCGGCGGCGGCCACCACCCAATAGAGCACGATGCCGATGACGGTCAGCAACACGATGGCATTGAAGACCATCGCCGTGTTCGCCTGCCCCTCGCCATAGGTGATGAGGTAGCCGAGGCCCACGCTGCCGCCGACCAGCTCGCCCACCGTGACGCCGATCACCGCCAGCGTGGCGCCGATCCGAAGTCCCGCCAACAGGTTCGGCATGGAGGCGGGGAAGAGCACCTTCCAGAAGATCTGCGCCCGGCTCATGGAATAGGCGCGAGCGAGGTTCACGAGATCCCGGTCCGCCGTCTTCATGCTCTGCAGCACGTTCACCAGGATCGGGAAGAAGACCACGAGCACGGTGACGACGAGCTTCGGCCAGGCATTGTAGCCGAACCACATGATGAAAAGCGGCGCGAAGGCCACCTTCGGCGCGATCTGCAACGCGAGGATATAGGGCGAGAGCACCTTCTCCCACAGCCGGGACAGGCCCAGGGCGTAGCCGCAGGCCGCCCCCAGGATGCCGCCCGCGACGAAGCCGATCGCGGCCATGCTGGCGGTGGAGACGAGGTGGGCCAGCAGCCCCTCCTGCCGCCACATGCGGCCCATCTCGGCCGCCATGTCGGTGATGGTCGGGATGATGAAGCGCGGCACGCCGAGGGCGGGCGGCAGGTATTGCCAGGCCAGCAGCACCACCACCGCGACCAGCAGCGTGGCCGCCGGCAGGGCCAGCGGGGCGGCCCAGGCCAGGCGCGGTGCCTCGGTGCCGATCGGCGCAACGGCCGGGACAGGCCCCGGCCTCGCCGTGGCCTCAGACGAAGTCATTGCTGTACAGGTCCTGCACCGGAACGGCGTCCTGGATCACGCCGTTCTCCATGTAGAACTTCTGGATGGTGCGCAGCCGCTCCGGATCGAACTTGCCGAGTTCTATGCCGGGTTGCGCCGGGTAAACCTGGTTGACGTAGCGGCGGAGGATACGCTCCATCTCCGCCTCCTTGCCGGCCTGCTGCGGCACGGCCTTGCAGAAGTCGCGCGCGGCGGCGGCGGGATCCTCCATGCAGGCCTTCACCCCACGCATGATGCCGCGCGCCACGCCACGCACGGCGGCCGGGCGGTCATGCACCATCCGGTCCGAGGTGAGCACGGCCTGCGCCATGGCCGGGAAGACCTGAGCGAGGGGGTGGTAGTCCAGCGCGATGCCGGCACTCTCGATGTTGTCGGCCCAGTCCGGCGTGGCGGTGATGCCGTCGAGGCTGCCCGAAACCATGAGCTGCACCATGCCGGCGGCGCCCACGGCCTGGACCTGCACGTCGTTCTTCGTCAGCCCGCTGCCGGCCAGCGCGCCGAGCAGCGCGTAATAGCCCGTATCCTGAAAGGCGATGACGCCGATCTTCTTCCCGCGCAGATCGGCGAGAGACTTGATGTTGCGGTCCTTGCGCGTGGCCACCTGGTACAGCGAACCGCCGCCGAGCAGCGCCACCGCCCGCACCGGCAGACCATTGGCGCGCACGATCATGGAGGTGTCGCCGCTGCCGCCGCCGATTTCGGCATTGCCCAGCGCGACCTGCTTCGCGACATCCGCGCCCCCACGGCCGAGTTGGAAGGCGACCTCGACATTCTCCTCGCGGAAATAGCCGCGCGACTGAGCGAGGTGATGCGGCATGAAGGCCGGCAGGAAGGAAGGGGCGGGGAAGAGATAGGTCAACTTCTCCGCAGCCGTCGCGGGGTGGATGAAGGTGGCCATCCCGGCCGTCAGCGCGGCGCCGCCCAGCCCGCGCCTCGTCAATCCTGCCATCCCTCTGCTCCTTCCTGCCCGTTTGATGTCATGCGTCGCGCTCACGCCTCGCGCTCGGCGAGGTGGAGCGACTGGAAGAGATGCGCGATCGCCTCGCGCGCCCGCGGCAGCGCCTGGCGTGCAATCGGGTCGTCGCGATGCGGCAGGTCGAGGGCGATCTCCTCGACGATGCGGCCGGGACGCTCGCTCATCACCAGGATGCGGTCGGACATGGCGACCGCCTCGGCGAGGTCATGGGTGATGAGCAGGGTGGTCACGCCCGAGGCATGGATGGTCCGTGCGAAGGAGCGCTGCAGCAGCAGCTTCGTCTGGGCATCGAGCGCGGAGAAGGGTTCGTCCAGCAGCACCACATCCGGCTCGATGGCGAGCGTCCGCGCAAGGGCCGCGCGCTGGCGCATGCCGCCCGAGAGCTGAAAGGGATAGTGGTTCGCGAAATCCTGCAGCCGGCAGCGCGTCAATTCGCGCAGCGCGCGTTCGCGCCGCTCGGCGCGGCCGATGGGGCGTGCTTCCAGACCGAACTCCACATTGCGGAGGATGCTGCGCCAGGGCAGCAGCAGGTCCTTCTGCAGCATGAAGCCGACATGCATGTTCGGCCCCGTCACCGGCTCCCCGGAAAGGGCGATGCGGCCTTCCGTCGGACGGTCCAGCCCGGCCACCAGGTTCAGCACGGTGCTCTTGCCGCAGCCTGATGGGCCGACGATCGACACGAACTCGCCCTGGCCGATGCCGAAGGAAAGATCCTCCACGGCGGTGAAGGGCGTTTTGGTGCGGGCGGCGAAGCGTTTCGTCACCCCATCAAAGGAGAGCACCGGGGTGGATGCTGGCAGGCATGCCTCCACCACGGCGGCTGTTTCGCGGGACTGTAATTCGACGGCGGAAGCGCTCTGGAACACCGGGGCGGATCTCCGTTCAAATATGAACTTGACGTTCACATGTGCCAGAGTGCTCTGGGCCTGCTCTACCGTCAAAGAATTTCTTGAGGCCCCTCCGGATAGTTCAGGCCGCCCTGCCGGGGTTTGCACAAGGAAACGGCGTGACGGCCCGCATTTGTGCGGTGTGGCGGGGCATCCCAGGGGCCTTCGCCCCCGGTGCCGCCTGTCAGAGCCCGGACTGGATGTTGCGGCTGCGGATCACCTCGGCCCAGGTCGCGGTTTCACGCCGGATCCGTTCCCCCAGGGTTGCAAGCCCCTCATCCGTCACGGTCAGGCCCTGCGCCTCCAGCGCCGTGCGTGTCGCAGGCGAGTGCAGGACACCGCGGATCGTCTCGTAGATTGCCGTCAGCGTCGGTTCCGGCGTCGCGCGCGGCGCCAGCAGCCCGTACCAGGAGGTGATGTCGAAGCCCGGCACACCCAGTTCCTCCAGCGTCGGGATCTCCGGTGCGGTCGCGGAACGGGCGGCCGTGGTCAGCGCCAGGGCACGCACCTGCCCGCCGCGGATCGCCGCCAGCGTGGCCGGGAGATTCGTGAAGAGAAGCTGCACCTGCCCCGAGATCACGTCGGTCAGGGCCTGGCTCGAGCCCTTGTAGGGGACGTGCAGCATCTGGATGCCGGCCTTCTGCGAGAGCAACTCCCCCGCCAGATGCAGCTGGCTGCCCACGCCGGGCGAGGCATAGGTCACCCCGTCAGGCTGCGTCTTCGCATAGGCGAGCAACTCCGCAATGCTCCGCACGGGCAGCGATGGCGCGCAGACGATCACGTTCGGCGCGGTGGCCAGCAGGCTGACCGGCGCGAAGTCCCGCTCCACGTTGAAGGGCAGGTTGCTCATCAGCGTCGGGTTGATCGTCAGGTTCCCAGCCGGCACCAGCAGCAGCGTGTGGCCGTCCGGTGTCGCGCGGCGCACGGCATCGATGCCGATATTGCCCTGCGCGCCGACGCGGTTGTCCACGACTGCCGGTGGTCCGCCATTGGCCTGGAGACCCTGTGCGATGACGCGCGCCAGCACGTCCACCGGGCCGCCCGGCGTGAAGGGGGCGACGATGTTGACGGGCTTGGTCGGCCAGGACTCGGCGGCGCGCAGGCCGCGGGGCAGGGTGGCGGCCAGCGCGCCCAGCCCGAAGGCGGTCAGGGCATGGCGGCGCCCGATCGGCGAATGGATGGAGGTCATGGGATCCTCGTTCGGCTGAAACATGCGTTGTGGACGTTCCTCGGCAGGCAAGCGGCGCGCCCGCGCCGCCGCCTTGCGGGTCAGGCGCGGCGGGCCTTGGGCTCGCCGGAAGATCCCAGCGCGACGGAGATGCGGCCGGCGGCCGCCATCACCTCCCGCGCCAGCGGGCCGCGAAGCTCCTCCTCGGAGGTCAGCAGCGCGACAGTGGACAGGTTGATCGCGGCGACGGTCGCGCCGGTCACGTCGCGCACCGGCGCGGCGACGCTCGCCACCCCCGCCTCATAGCCGGCGACATGGGCCACGAAGCCTGCCGCGCGATCCGTCTCGGCCTGGGCCAGCAGCGCGGGGAGAGTGGTCGGCGTTCGGGCGCCATGCGGCTCCAGGATCGCTCCGGCATAGAGTTCCTTGAGCTGCCCTGGCGGCAGGGACGCGAGCAGGATACGCCCCATGGTGGTGGCATGCGCGGGCAGCCGCGTGCCCACCTGCACCACGCTGGACAGCGATCGCCGCGTCGGCAGCCGCGCGAGATAGACGACCTCCCGCCCGTCCAGCACGCCGAGATGGGCGGACCAGCCCGTGCGGTCCCGCAGCGCTTCGAGCTGCGGCTGTGCGACCTCCACCAGGTCGCGGGAGGCGAGGTAGCCATAGCCCAGGCGCAAGACCTGCGGCCCCAGCGCATAGGTCCGCGTGCCCGGGTCGTAGGTGAGGAAACCGAGCTGGTCGAGCGTGTAGGCGATGCGGAACACGGCGGATCGCGTGACGCCCACGGCCTGCCCCATCTCGGTCAGCGTCATCCGCCGCCTCTCCGGCGTGAAGGCCAGCAGCACCTCCAGCCCGCGGGAGAGGCCGGGGACGATATAGCGGTCATCCGTGGGCCCCTCGGGAGCGGGGTCGGGATCGTGTTTGCCCATAAAACAGCGTATATCATCCAAAACGAGGCGCTGCTAGCTGAATGCCTCTCCGGCGATGCCGGTCTCAGCAGGAGTGCCCCGCATGAACCTCGTCACCCCGATTCCTCCGCATGGGGCCGCGAGCCTGGAAACCGAGTTGCGGGCCCATGTCGGGCGCCATGTGGACAAGGTGTTCGACTGGGACGCATTCCCCAGCAACCGCGGCTTCCCGGACCTCGAGCGCGCCCAGATGCGCTACATCGGCGCTGGCGGCTCCCCGAAGGTGGGCGACGCTTCCACCTTGAAGCCCGAGCACTTCACCCTCAGCCTCATCTACAAGCATGTCGGCAAATACGCGGCCTGCCACGCGCATGAGATCGAGGAGAGCTTCCTCATTATCGACGGCGTGCTGACCGTCGGCTGGGAACAGGAGGGCGAGGTGGTCGAGGTGCGCCTCGGCCCGAAGGACATGATCCTGAACGCCCGCGACATCGGCCACGGCTTCCGCAACGACGGGATCGAGCCGGTGCTGATGTCGATCAGCGTCGATGTCGGCAAGCCGCTGCCGCCGCGCTACCTCTACCACCCCAAGAACACCGCGCCGGAACTGGCCCGTTCCTTCGGCGCCGAGCCCGGCAAGACCATCGCCTTCGACCCGAAGGGCGAGCACAGGCTGCAGCAGCACATGGCGCGCTACGTCATCCGCCATAGCGAGCAGCCGACGCTGTGGGACGCCGCCGGCTTCACCCGCAAGGTCTATGTCGGCCCCGGCGGCATCGAATCCGACACCTGCCGCAAGGAGATGCTGGGCGTCCCCGTCGGCGCCGGCGTGAAGCCCTATGTCCGTGACGTGGAGGACGCCTTCCTCGTGCTGGAGGGCAGCCTGACCGTGGGCTGGGAGGATGAGCAGGGCCAGTCGGTCGAGCTTGAACTCGGTCCGCGCGACCTCGTGCTGAACCCGGCGGGGCGCCGCCACTGGTTCCGCAACAACAGCGCGGGACCTGTCACGGTTTGGCAGGTGATCGGCACGGCGGAGCCGGAGACGGTGCGCTTCGAGGCGGCCTGATGTGAGGAAAAGGCCGGGGGAGGTATCCCCCGGACCCCCTTCTGTTTTTGCGGTGTTTGCTGCGGCGCGGGTGACACGGGTGCGCCTGGCGCTAGGCTTGGTGGATGAGCCAGCCTTTGGATGATGCCCGGCGATATGCCCCTGCCGCGGCGCGCAACCGCGACCCGATCCTGGCGGCGTTGCGCGAGGTCCTGCCCGGGCAGGGGCTGGTGCTGGAACTCGCCAGCGGCTCGGGCGAGCACGCCATCCATTTCGCGGCCGCCCTGCCGCATCTCACCTTCCAGCCCAGCGACCCGGACCCGGCCTCACGCGCCAGCATCGATGCCTGGGCCGCCGGCCTCGGCAACGTCCGGCCGGCGCTCGCGCTCGATGCGGCGGAGGACTGGCCCATTGCCGGGGTGGATGCGGTTCTCTGCATCAACATGATCCACATTGCCCCCTGGGCGGCGACGCTGGGCTTGCTGCGGGGCGCCGCCGCGCGTTTGGCGTCCGGCGCACCGCTCCTCCTCTACGGTCCTTATCGCCGGTCCGGCCGGCACACCGCCCCGAGCAACGCCGCCTTCGATGAGGACCTTCGCGGCCGCAACCCGGCCTGGGGCGTGCGGGACCTGGAGGTCGTGGCCGCCGCTGCCTTGG
>DATCMG010000258.1:0-9938 GCA_036563555.1 Roseomonas sp.
CCCGGCGAAGCCCAGCGCCATCCCGGCCACCGTCCTAGGCCCCGGCCGCTCCGCCGGCAGGAAGAACACCGCAAGCAGCCCCACGAAAAGTGGCGTGGTGGACTGGATTAGCGCCACGGAGGCCGCGCCAAGCGAGAGCAGCGCCACCGCCGTCACACAATTCGGCAACCAGCCATTGACCGTGCCCAGCACCAGCCCGTGCCGCCAGAACCGCCACCGCACCCCGCGCAGCGCCCCGGTCACCAGGGCGAAGCCCAGCACCACCGCACAGGCCACCACGCCCCGCGCGAAGGAGAAGGCAAAGGGCGGCATGGAGCGCGCCGCCTGCCGCACCACTGGAAAGGCCGTGCCCCAGAGCGCCGAAATGACCAGCAGCCGCCACCAGAGCGGCCATCCCCGCAGCGGGGCCGCGGCCGTCATCCCTGACCCGCGCGGCGCCACACCGCGCCGGCGCCGGCGCGGCTGGGGTTGCCGCGGCGGGTGTGGTTCCCGGCGGGGCGGCCCGCCCACGCTCGATCTCACGCCACCGCGCCACGTTGCGGTTATGCTCTTCCAGCGTGCGCGCGAAAGCGTGCCCGCCGCTGCCATCCGCCACGAAATAAAGCAGGTCGGTCGCTTCCGGCCGCGTCACCGCCCGCAGCGCTTCCTTGCCCGGCGAAGCGATCGGCCCGGGGGTCAGGCCCCGGTTGCGATAGGTGTTGAAGGGGTGCTCGCGATCCAGATCTGCCCGGGTCAGGGCTCGCTCCAGCGGTGCCCCGTCAGCGGCGGCATAGGCCACGGTCGGGTCAGATTGCAGCGGCATCCCCCGCCGCAGCCGGTTGATGAAGACCGAGGCGACGCGCGGCCGCTCCGCCGCCACCGCCGTCTCCCGCTCCACGATGCTCGCCAGCACCAGCGCCTCGCGCGCCGAGGAAATGGGCAGCTCCTGCGCCCGGTCGGCCCAGGCTTCCCGCAGCGCCTCATCCATGGCGGCGCTGGCGCGGCGCACGATGGCGGCGCGGGTATCCCCCCATTGATAGGTATAGGTCTCGGGCAGGATGTCGCCCTCATCGATGGGTGGCGTCTCGCCCACCAGCCCCTCGGCACGGTCGATCACCGCCACGATCTGCCGGGCCATCAGCCCCTCGGGGATGGTCAGGCGCCGCTGCACCGGGCGCGCGGTCCGCAGCACCCCCAGCACGTCCCGCAGCGATGCCCCGGCCGGGACGGCGAACTCCCCCGCCCGAAGCGCCCCCTGCCCGCGCGTGGCCCAGGCCGCGACCAGGAAGGCGCGCCCATCCTCCACCACCCCGGCCTGCTGCAGCGCCGCCCCGATCGCCTCGGTCCCGCCGCGTGGCACGACGAGCTGCGCCGGTGAGACCAGGGGGCCCGGCTGCTCATAGACCTGCCGCGCATAGAGGAAGGCCCCGCCCCCGGCCAGGCCGAGCAACAGCAGCAGGATCAGCAGGACTCGGAACGCTCGTCCCATCGGCGCGCGGTCCTTCGGCTAGCTGAAAAGGGTCGTGGCGCCCGGGCACCAAGGCCCGGACGGCGAAGCCGAGGCGGTCAGCCTCAGGCGGCGGCCTTGAACAGGATGGAGGCGTTGGTGCCGCCAAAGCCGAAGGAGTTGGACAGCGCCACCTCGATCTTCCGCGGCTGGGCCTCATTGGCCACCCGGTCGATCGCGGAGGGGTTGGAAGGCTCCTCCAGGTTCAGCGTCGGCGGCGCCACCGCGTCGCGGATCGCGAGCAGGGAGAAGATCGCCTCCACCGCCCCCGCCGCGCCGAGCAGATGCCCGATCGCCGACTTGGTCGAGGACATGGCCACGGTCCTGGCGTCATCCCCGAAGAGCCGCTCCACCGCCTCCAGCTCCAGATCGTCGCCGAGTGGCGTGCTGGTGCCATGGGCGTTGATGTACTGGATGTCGGCGGGCGCGATGCCGGCCGAGCGCAGGCAGGCGGTCATGGCGCGGAAGGCGCCCTCATGCCCCTCGGCCGGGGCGGTGATGTGATAGGCGTCGCCGGACATGCCGTAGCCGATCACCTCACCGTAAACCTTCGCGCCGCGCTTTTTCGCGTGCTCGTATTCCTCGAGCACCAGCACGCCCGCGCCCTCGCCCATGACAAAGCCATCCCGGTCCTTGTCCCAGGGGCGGGAAGCCTTGGCGGGGGTGTCGTTGAAGGCGGTGGACAGCGCGCGGGAGGCGGCGAAGCCCGCCATGCCCAGCTCGCTCACTGCGGCCTCGGCACCACCGGCCACCATCACATCGGCATCGCCCAGCGCGATTAGCCGCGCGGCATCGCCCAGCGCATGCACGCCGGTCGCGCAGGCCGTCACCACCGAGTGGTTCGGCCCCTTGAAGCCATACTTAATCGAGACATGCCCGGAGGCGAGGTTGATCAGCGCGGAGGGGATGAAGAAGGGCGAGAGCCGCCGGTGCTTGCCCGCCGCGATCTGCAGCGAGGCGTCATAGATCGTCTGGAGCCCGCCGATGCCGGAGCCGATCATCACGCCGGTGGCGTGGCGGTCATCCTCCGTCTCAGGCACCCAACCCGAATCCTCGACCGCCTCGGTGGCCGCCACCAGCGCGAGCTGGATGAAGCGGTCCATCTTCTTCTGGTCCTTGACGGGGATCCACTCCCCCAGGTCCAGGCCGCCATCGGCCTTCGTGCCGTTCGGCACGGTCCCGGCGATCTTGGCGGGGATGTTGGACACGTCGAAGGACTGGATGGCGGTGATGCCGGATTCCCCGGCCAGCATCCGCTTCCAGACATTCTCCACGCCCAGACCCAGCGGGCTGGCGATGCCCATACCGGTAACAACGACGCGGCGCGGGGCCGTGAGCTGACCGAACACTCTCGTTACTCCCTCCCGCGCCTTCCCCGCACTGGCAATCCGGGGTCGGGCGGTGGCCAACAAACCGGCCCCGCCCTGCGCGTCGTTTACGGACGGCGGACCGGCCCGAGGGCCGGCCCAACGGCCATTCAGGCCGCCTTGTGCGCGTCGATATAGGTGATGGCATCGCCCACGGTGGTGATCTTCTCGGCCGCGTCGTCCGGGATCTCCACGCCGAAAGCCTCCTCGAAGGCCATCACCAGCTCGACCGTGTCCAGGCTGTCGGCGCCCAGGTCGTCGATGAAGGAGGCCTCAGGGGTCACCTTGCCCTCCTCGACGCCGAGGTGCTCGACCACGATCTTCTTCACCTTCTCGGCGGTTTCGCTCATCGCGCTTGCTCTCTCCTGATGGCGGTGGACCGCCGAAAACCTGTTCTTGCCGCCGGGCGCGCCATATCGCGCTGTTCCCGGGCGCAGGGCGCGGGCCTTAGCACGCCTGTTTCCCAGGGCCTAGACCGAAGGATGGGGCGCACCAGGCGTGGATCAAGGACCGTTGTCCCCGCGCCTCAGATCATCGCCATGCCGCCATTCACATGCAGCGTGACCCCCGTGACCCAGGACGCCTCGTTGGAGGCCAGGTAGGTCACGGCCGCGGCGATATCCTCCGAGGCCCCCATCTTGCCCATGGGGATGCGCCCCATCAGCGCTGCCTTCTGGGCGTCGTTCAGCGCATCCGTCATGGCGGTCTTGATGAAGCCGGGCGCCACCACGTTCACGGTCACGCCCCGCGGCGCGACCTCCTGGGCCAGGGCCTTGCTCATCCCGATCAGCCCGGCCTTGGCCGCGGCATAGTTCGCCTGGCCCGGATTGCCGGTCACGCCCACGATGGAGGCAATGGAGATGATCCGCCCCGCCCGGCGCTTCATCATCCCACGCAGCGAGGCCCGGGCGAGACGGAAGGGGGCCGTCAGGTCCACCTCGATCACGTCGGACCAATCCTTGTCGCCCATCCGCAGCGCCAGCCCGTCCCGCGTCAGCCCGGCATTGTTCACCAGGATGTCCAGCCCCCCGAAGGCGCCCTCCACCTTCTCCACCAGGGCGGCGGGGGCCTCGGGGTCGGACAGGTCGGCCGGGGCCACCAGCACCCGCTCCCCCAGTTCCGAAGCCAGGGACTGCAGCTCCGCCTCGCGCCGCCCGGTGATCGCCACCTTCGCCCCCTGGGCGTGCAGCGCCCGGGCGATGGCCGCACCGATCCCCCCCGTGGCGCCGGTGACGAGGGCGGACTTGCCGGTCAGGTCGAACATGCGGGTTGCTCCAGGGGGGCGCCGTCCAGGCGCTTGGCGAGGGAATAGCGGGTGTGGCCCGGCGGGCAGTCGCGCAGCACCCCCACCACGGAATAGCCCATGCGGGCGTAGAATCCGGGAGCCTGGAAGGAATAGGTTTCCAGCCGCACGCCGATGCAGCCCCGTGCAGCCGCCTGGCGCTCGGCCATGGAGAGCATCTCCCGCCCCAGCCCGGCCCGGCGATGCGCCTCGGGGATGTGGAACAGCTCCACATAGAGCCAGCCGGAATAGCTCCGGCCCACCAGCCCGCCGAGCGGCGCGCCGGACTCGTCCCGCAGGACCACGTTCAGGGGCGTGGAGGCAAAGGAGCCTGGGCCGGAATGCGCCTCGTTGAAGGCCAGCAGCCCGCCCCAGACGGCATCCCGCGTGGCCGGGGCGGCCACTTCCTCAATCGAAATACGAGTGGTCACAGGGCCTTCAGCACCGCTTCGATATCAGCCGGCGTGCCGCAGGCCATGGCGGTCGCCTCCGGGGCATTGCGCTTCATCAGCCCCGTCAGGACCTTGCCCGCGCCGACCTCAATAAAGGTGTCGCAGCCCATGGCGGCCATGGCGGCCACGCATTCGCGCCAGCGCACCGTGCCCGTCACCTGGCGGACGAGAAGGTCGCGGATCGTGTCGGGGTCGGTCGCCTTGGCCGCGGTTACATTCGCCACCACCGGCACGACCGGGGCCTTCGGGGGATCGCGCTCCAGCGCCTCGCCCATGGCATCGGCCGCAGGTTCCATCAGGGAGGAATGGAACGGCGCCGAAACCGGCAGGATCATCGCGCGCCGGATGCCCTCCGCCTTGGCGATCTCCACCGCCCGCTCCACGGCCGCCTTGTGGCCAGAAATCACCACCTGGCCACCGCCATTATCATTCGCGGCCTCCACCACCTCGGCCTTGCCAGTGACGGGGTCGGGCGCGGCGCGCTCGCAGATCGCGCGCGCTTGCTCCATCTCGGCGCCGAGAAGGGCGGCCATGGCCCCGGTCCCGGCCGGCACCGCCTTCTGCATCGCATCCCCGCGCAGCCGCAGCAGGCGCGCTGCCTGCGGCACGTCGAAGGACCGCACGGCGGCCAGGGCGCTGTATTCCCCGAGCGAATGCCCGGCCACCAGCGCCACCCTGGACTTGATGTCGAACCCGCCCTCGGCCTCCAGCACCCGCAGAACCGCCAGCGACACCGCCATCAGGGCGGGCTGGGCATTGGAGGTCAGCGTCAGTTCCTCCGCCGGCCCCTCGAACATCAACCGCGTGAGGTTTTGCTTCAGCGTTTCATCGACCGCCTCGAACACCTCCCGCGCGGGCGCGAAGGCGGCGGCGAGGTCGCGGCCCATGCCGACGGCCTGGCTCCCCTGGCCGGGAAAGACGAGCGCAAGGGCCATGATGACGCGTTTCCTGCCTGTTGACCCGGCGGGGCACCGCTACCCCGTCGTGGCGCGGCGGGGTAGCGGCGGCATCACCGCAATGTCAACCGCGGAGGAAGATCAGTAGGGGCCGCGCGGACCACGCGGGCCCCGCCTCGGCTCCACCCAGACACGGCGGCACCGCTCGCGCTCGACCCGCACCGGGCGGCCATACCGGTCGCGGCGATGGACGACCACCGGACGGCAGCGCTGGACCCAGCGCACCTCCTGCAGCAGCCCGGCCTCGGAACCGACCATGGCGGCACCGAGCATCGGCCCCGCCGAGGCCGGCGCAGCCTGCGCGACGGAGGAAAGCCCGCCCATCCCGGCCGCGAGGCCGGCAACCAGGGCAATGCGCGTAAACCAAGACATCAGCGTACCTCCTCGCTCCTAAAAGCCCGCCGAGACGGGCCAGTGCCTATCCTGCCGCCCGGAAAGGCAGCGTGACGGCAAGAAAAAGGCATGCGGTGGCAACAAGTTGCTGGCTTGCAACCCGGGCCGGCGGTCCGTGTTGCGAGTGACCCGCATTCTTGACGAACCGCAACGCGAGAAGATAAGAGCGACTCTCATTAGCAAAATCAGTTGGGGTCACCGAGCATGAGTCGCGCGAGCAACCGGAGCCTGTCGGCCCCGAACACGGCCCTGGTCGCCAGCCTGAGCCTCGGCGCTGCCATGGCAGGCGGCATCGCCTTCGCCCAGACCGTCCCGGCCGAACCCGCCCCCATCGCCGTGCCGGAGGTTTCCGTCACCGGCACCCGCCCGGCCAACCAGCTCCAGGCCCCCACGGGCAATGTCCGACTGCCCGGCACGGTCCAGGACACGCCGCAGACCATCAACGTGGTCCCGCAGGAAGTCCTGCGGGAGCAGACCGTCACCACGCTGGAACAGGCGCTGCGCAACGTCCCCGGCATCACCTCCACCATCGGCGAGGGCAATGGCGGCGTCACCGGCGACCAGTTCCGGATCCGTGGCTTCTCCTCCCAGAACGACGTTCTGGTGGACGGGCTGCGCGACTTCGGCTCCTACCAGCGGGATGCCTTCACCTATGAGGATGTGCAGGTGCTGAAGGGCGCCTCGGGCTTCGCCTTCGGCACCAGCGCCATCGGCGGCGGCATCAACGTCAACAGCCGCGTGCCGACGCTGGAGAACCGCTATTCCGCCGTCGCCACCGGCGGCATGGGCCCCTTCGCCCGCTTCACCGCGGACATCAACCAGCGCATCAGCGAAACGGCGGCCATCCGCCTGAACGTCATGGGCCAGAGCAGCAGCCTGGTGGACCGGGATGACCAGAGCACCCGGCGCTGGGGTGTCGCCCCTTCCATCGCCTTCGGCCTCGGCACCCCCACCACCTTCACGGCCGAATACCTGCACTATGAGGACCGCCGCACGATTGATGGCGGCATGCCCGTCATCTATCGCAGCCTGGGCGCCATCGGCCGCCCCGCCTCGGAATACGGGGTCCGCCGCAGCAACTGGTACGGCATCCAGAACGACGAGGATGACGTGACGGTGGACCGCCTGACCGCCCGCTTCGCGCACCGCTTCGGCGAGTGGCTGACCATCAGCAACGATACGCGCCTCACCCGCGTGGACCGCGACACCGCACTGACCGCCGCCAACTGTGGCACCGGCACCACCCTCGCCACCTATGATGCGAGTTGCTCCGCCCAGTTCTTCCGCGACCTGAACCCGACCCTAGCCTATGGCGGCGGCAGCAACGCGCCCTTCAACCAGGTGAACGAGGCCATCCAGAACATAACCACCGGGGTGGCTCGCTTCAGGACCGGCCCGCTGCGGCACGAGTTGACGGCCGGCGTGGACATCGCCCGCGAAACGGTGGACCGCACCGCCTATCCCTATGTGCCCACCCGCCCGAGCGTGAGGCTGCTGGACCCCTTCACGAACAACGACCTGCTGCTCGGCACCGGCGCGGCCAACAACCGGCGCGAGACGGAAGCGACCAATCTCGGCCTGTTCCTGAACGAGCGCCTGTGGCTGACACAGCAGCTCTCGATCTATGGCGGCTTCCGCTGGACCAAGTTCGACCTGGACTACAAGGCCGGCACGCCAGGCCTTGCCGCCAGCCAGAACTTCAACATCAGCGACAGCCTCTGGGATCCGCGCGCCGGCGTGATCTTCGAGCCGACGCCGAACCAGACCTATTACTACTCCTACTCCACCTCCTCGACGCCGCCCGGCACCTTCTTCACGACCTTCCCGGCCTCGGCCTCCAACTTCCAGAACAACTTCGAGCCGGAGCGGAACACCAACCACGAGATCGGCGCCAAGTTCGGCCTGTTCGAGAACCGGCTCGGGATTACGGCCGCGCTGTTCCACGCCGAGAAGGGCAACGCCCTGGTTGCCGACGAAACAGGCACCGATGTCATCCCGACGGGCGACCGCCAGCGCATCCGCGGCGCCGAAATCGGCATCACCGGCCGCATCACGCCGGAATGGAACATCAACGCCAGCTACACCTATCTCGACAGCGAGACCACGTACTCCGAGACCGCCGCCTTCGTCGGCAAGCGCGTGCAATATGTGCCGGAGCACGCGGCCTCTCTCTGGACCACCTATGACATCGCGCGCGACACGCCCTGGAACGTCACCCTCGGCGCCGGAATCATCTGGCGCGACCAGGTCTATCTGAACCAGGACAACACGGCCGAGGTGCCAGCCAATTTCAGCCTCGATGCCATGATCCAGCACAAGATCAACAACAACCTCACCGTCCGGGTGAACGGCTACAACCTGACCGACCGCACGAATTACGAGGCGCTGTTCTCCAACCGCGCGGTGGTCTCGGCCGGCCGTACCGTGCTCTTTTCCCTCGCCGCCGACTTCTGACGGCGCGCATTGCCAGGGGCGGCGGGGGTGGCATGGTGCCGCCCCCGCCGCCCACCCCCATTTCCGAACCGGAGCACGACGATGCTCGTCCGCATTCCCCAGGTCCTGACGCCCACCGAAGTCGCCTATTGCCGCGAGCGCCTGGAGGGTGCCGCCTGGATTGACGGCAAGGCGACCGCCGGCCAGCAATCCGCCAAGGCGAAGTTCAACCTCCAGGTTCCGCAGGACTCCCCCGAGTGCAAGGAGCTGGGCGACCTCGTCCTGCGGGCGCTCGGCCGCAACGCGCTTTTCGCCACGGCCGCCCTGCCGCTGAAGGTCTTCCCGCCGCTCTTCAACCGCTACGATGTCGGCATGACCTTCCACGCCCATGTGGACAACGCCATCCGCCCCGTGCCCGGCACAGGCCAGCGCATCCGCACGGATGTCTCCTCCACCCTCTTCCTCTCGCGGGCCGATGAGTATGAGGGCGGCGAGCTGGTCATCCAGGACACCTATGGCACCCATGAGGTGAAGCTCGATGCGGGGGACATGGTGGTCTATCCCGCGACCTCCCTGCACAGCGTGAACCCCGTCACGTCAGGCAGCCGCTGGGCATCCTTCTTCTGGACGCAGTCCATGGTGAAGGACGATGGCCAGCGCCAGTTCCTCTACGACCTCGACATGGGAATCATCGCCCTCCGCCGCGACCTGCCGGATGAGCATGAAGGCGTGCTGGCGATGACGGCCGCCTACCACAACCTGCTCAGACGCTGGGTGGAGATGTAGCGCGACCTTTCACCCCGGTTGACCGACGGAAGCCGGTTTCGGCCAGCCACGCCCGCCGAAACAAGGCTTGCCCCCTGTGTCCCCTTCCCCTATACGCCCCGCCCACCCTGCCGGGCGCGAGGCATCGCGCGCGGCTATGCCCATTCCGCCATCGCATCCCGCGCCGGCACGGGCTGAGACATCCGAAGGGATTGAGATGCCACTGTATGAAACCGTGCTCATCGCGCGGAACGACCTGACGCAGGCGCAGGTCGAGGCCATCGCGGACCAGGTCGGCGAGATCGTCGGCGGCGCCGGCGGCGAAATCCGCAAGCGCGAGTACTGGGGCCTCCGCGGCCTCGCCTACAAGATCAAGAAGAACCGCAAGGCCCACTACATGCTGCTGGGCCTGGATTGCGTGCCGGCCGCCGAGAAGGAAGTCGCGCGCCAGCTCGGCCTGCACGAGGACGTGCTGCGCCACATGACGCTGCGGATCGAGACGATCGACGACGCCCCCTCCGCCATCCTCGCCAAGCGTGGCGACGACCGCGAGCGTGACCGCGGCTTCCGCGGCCCCCGCCCGGCCGGCCGCTTCGGCTCCGGCCGTGGCCGCGAGCGCGGCGATGACCGCGAGGAGTTCCGCGCCCGTCCCCGTGACGAGCTCGATCCCAATGGCGGCGAGGAGTAATCCAACATGTCCGACACGACCGACCTGACCCCCGCCGCGCGCCGCCCGGCCGTCGGCGCCCGCCGGCCCTTCTACCGCCGCCGCAAGTCCTGCCCCTTCTCCGGCCCGAACGCGCC
>DATCMG010000260.1:0-9703 GCA_036563555.1 Roseomonas sp.
CCAGTGCGCCGGATCGGGTCTGGTTGACTGATTTGACGTATATCTGGACCGCTGAGGGCTGGCTGTACCTGGCCGTGTTGCTCGACCTGTTCTCGCGCCGTGTCGTCGGCTGGGCCATGGCCGACCATCTCGGCCACGAACTGGCGCTCGCTGCCCTCGACATGGCCATCGCTCGTAGGTCGCGCGTCTTGTGGAGCATGAGGACGGACTGGGTCTCGGCGCTCTTTACCGCGACAAAGCGCATGGTCGGCCGTGTCACGGCTTCCGTAATCGCCTCGGCGTCAGCAGCATCTGTCTTGCCGCGCTTTACGTATGCCTTCACGTAGGCGGGCGGCATCAGCTTCACCTCATGCCCAATCGCGATCAGCTCGCGTGTCCAATGGTGCGCTGATGCGCACGCCTCCATGCCGACGAGACACGGGGGCAGGGCCGAAAAGAACTTGAGGACCTCGGCGCGGCGGAGTTGGCGGCGGACAACAACGCGCCCGTCAGTGCTGACCCCATGGACCTGAAACACGTTCTTGGCGAGGTCGAGACCGACGATGGTAATCTCCTGATGCATGGCTCAGCTCCCTTAGCTTGGACCTACGGGATCCTACCATCCCATGCCCACGATGGGGGCAGACGCCGTCCACAGCATCAAGTCAGCCCGCCACGCGCAGCGCTTCCTTTCCACCCACAGCCGGATCCACAACCACTTCCAGCTTCGCCGTCACCGTCTGACCGCCACTGAATACCGTATCGTTTGTGACGCCGCATTCGCCACATGGCGGGATGTGACCGGAGCTGCATCCGCCGTGTGAGGCCACCACCAGCCGTAAGCTCTCGGCGTCGCCGTCATCGCCAACCTGACAACGCCGGTCGAGCACCTGTCGGTGACCCGCCTGCCGCGCTGGCGTGATGAGGGAACACAAGACTGCCCACTCGGCGTCGCTCAGATCAGAGGAATAGGGTAAGGTGCACATCAGAGCCAGATGGTTGCTGGCTCGGCCGCATGCCCGCCCGGACAGCACGCAATAAAATTGCCAAACGCCCTCTCAGAGTGCGCCGCACCGGATCAAGCATTCCGCGCACAGGTCTTATTAGATGTCGGCAATCAGAAACCTGTCATAACAGGTTGCCGATCCGCTCCACCCAACAGCGCATTCGTCTGGCTGATCGGCATAGCCGCTGCGGGGCGAGATGGCTTGTCTGTCTCTCCAGCCCCCACGGCGCCCCCGACCCGCGCCACTCCTGGATCCAGCATCGCCCGCACCACCAAGTCATCGACGGTACGGATCCCGGCCATCCGGGCACCGTGGAGTGCCGCCGCCATCGCGCCGGCCGCGGCGGCTTCCCCACACTTGGTCTCACAACTCCTGCCACCCTTCATCGCTCAGGCGTCATTTTTTAACTTGTTGTGTGCAGCGCACAACTTCTCGCACCCGAAGGAAGAAGAGCTTAGCCGTGACCAAGTAGGAGCAGCTATTTCTTGCCGCATGGCCGGTCTTCGCCGAGGATCAGCATCGCCCCGCTGGTCGTGATCACCCGGCGAGCCTCGGGACAGCAATCCCCAAGGAAGGAACGATCACCGTGTGCAGCAATTCCCCCCGCCAATGCGGAGCCGCCGCGCAGTCGAGACTTCGCCCAGCCTTCGGCCGTCGGTGCGCAATCAGGCGCCTCCTCGCCCTGGGAGTCCCGGCCGCTCTCGGGCCCTTGATCCTTCCAGGCAGCGCCGGTGCGCAAGAATTCCCGTCCCAGCCGATCCGGATGATCGTCCCATACGCACCAGGCGGTGGAACCGACGTCGTCGCGCGCCTAGTCGCGGAGAGGGCCGGTGCGACGTTGGGGCAGCCGATTCTGGTGGAGTCACGCTCAGGAGCGGGAGGCGCCATCGGTATGGCCGCCGCAGCGGGCGCCCCGCCGGACGGCTACACGCTCGTCTTTACCTCGACATCCGCACTCGTGGTGCTTCCACTGACAAACCGCCGCCTGACCTACCAGCAGCAGCTCGCACCTTTGAGCCAAGTCTGCGATGTGCCGCTCGTATTCGTCCTACGCCAAGGAGTGGATGCACAGTCCGTCGCCGACTTCGTTGACTTGGCGAGACGGAGCCCGGGCAAATTTACCTTTGCGTCCACCGGCATCGGAGGACTGCCGCATCTTATGTGCGAAGCGCTCAAGATCAACGCTGGGATCGATCTCCTGCACGTTCCTTACAGAGGGGATTCGGCGATCCACCCCGCGATGCTCGCCAGGGAGGTGGACGTGGCCTTCCTGGCGACAACTGCCGCGATCCCGCTGATCGAGAACGGTGGGGCACGTGCCTTGGCCATAGCCGGCTCAGAGCGGCTGCCGATGCTGCGAGACGTCCCGACCTTCGCCGAGGCCGGATATCCCGACCTCTCGGCCGGGTCGTCCTACGGCGCCCTGGCGCCCGCAGGTACGCCGCGTCCCGTGGTGGACAGGCTCGCAGGCGCAATAGCTAGCGCGGTGCGCTCGCCCATGGTCCAGGAGCGGTTGCGTAGCATGACCATGCTGCCGGTCGGCGGGGGCGCCGAGGCCTACGCCGACGTGATCCGACGAGAGACGCGTTTCTGGGGTGAGGTGATCTCCAAGGCGGGTCTGACGAATCTCGAATAGCGAACTGGCCCGCACCACCTTCAGCAGCGGTTCCCGGAGGGATGCCAGACTATGGCGGAGCCAACATCGGAGTTCGACGGCAAGGTCATGGTTGTCGGCGACGGGATTATCCGGGCGCTTCGCCACATCAAGGCTGCGCGCCTGCGCCCAGGCGTATCCCGCGTCCAGCAGGTCCGACCTCATCGTCAGTGTTCCGCTTCGCGTAGATGGGGCACGCTGCTGAGTTCGATGGGCTATGAGAGCTTGGTGTCGGCGCCTTGTTCCGGAATAAAGACGGCGAGGATGCCGACGCAGCCGGGATGTTGAACGGGATCAATCTATGCCGCGCAGAGCTCCCATCCAATGGCCGAACGGTGCCCGCATCGCTGTGCTGCCGCAACTCGTGTTCGAGATCTGGTCTGGCGACAAGGTCGAGTCCGGCCGTAGCCAGATACCAGGTCTCACAGAAGAGGACCTTCGCCTCGGGCGCCCGGACCTGCTGGGGCGGTCTTGGCAAGCCTATGGTGGCAAGGTTGGGGTTTGGCGCTTCTTCGATCTAATGCAGAAGTACGCGCTCCCGGCATCTGGCTTCTTTAATGCCCTCGCAGTGGAGCGCTATCCCAACTTCGCGCGAACTTGGTTTGATGCTGGCCACGAGATCGTCGCCCATTCATACGCACAGGACATCCGGGTCTTCCGCCTCAGCGCCGAGGAAGAGCGCGAGAATCTCCAGCGGTCTCTCAGGGTAATTGAGAGCATCACGGGCCAGCGTCCGGTCGGCTGGGTGGCGCCCGACGGGCACCGCAGCCTGAACACCGTAGCGATCCTCCTGGAGCACGGACTGTTCTACAGTGCCGACTACAAGGACGACGACCTTCCCTACACGGCCGAGATCATCGACGGTCGCAATCTGGTCGCTGTGCCTAAGCCTTATGACATCAATGATTTTACCATCTACGCCAGCGGCTGCAATCCGCCGCATGCCTACATCGAAATCTTCTGCCGTTCCTTTGACGTCCTGTACGAGGAGGGGGCGATAAGCCCAAAGATGATCAACCTTACTGCCCACGCACCGCTGTTCGGTCGGCCGATGGGTGCTTCGGCGATCGAGGAATGTATCCGTTATGCCCGCAGCTTCCCCGACGTGTGGTTCGCCACCGGCCGGCAGATCGCCGACTGCTGGCTGCAGAACTGTGACACCTAGACCATTGGAGGGGCAACCGAAGGATTGGCCGGAAGGGGCAGGCGTCGCGCTCGTTTTTCAACTGATGTTCGAGCAGTGGTCAGGCGTGACCGTGGAGACCGGCTATCACCTTTGCCCGTCCATCTCCGCCGAGGAGATTAGGCGCGGCGTGCAAGACCTCTCGACACTCTCCTGGCAGGCATATGCGGGTAAGGCGGGCTTTTATCGTCTGATGGACACCGCGCACGCGCACGGGATTCCTTCCTCGGGCGTTTTCAGCGGGATCGCCGTCGAGCGGTATCCTGACTTGGCGCGCGAGTTCGCCGCATGCGGCAATGAGATCATAGCGCATTCTTGGGCACAGGAGGTCCGCAGCTTTCGCCTGGACGAAGAAGGCATGCGGGCGAACATCGGAAGGACCCTTGATGTCATCCAGAAAGTCACCGGACAGCGACCCGTTGGCTGGATGAGCCCGATGTCGCAGCCGGGCGAGAACACTGTCACGCTGCTGGCGGAAGCTGGTTTCAACTACATCCTTGACTTCGCCGACGACGACAGCCCCTATCTGTTGAACGCGGGCAACGGTCAGCATATCATGGCTGTCCCAGCCTCGTTCGACGTAAACGACCACCAAATTTACGCCCGAGGGTTGAACCCGCCGAGCGCCTACGTGGACGTGTTCCGCCATACACTAAACCGGCTGCTGGAGGAGGGGCGGCAGGGCACGCCATGGGTGATGAGCGCGGTGTTCAGCGGTAATCTGTACGGTCATCCACTGGGCGCCTGGGCACTACGCGAATGTATTCGCTATGCCAAGTCACTGCCGGGCGTTTGGATCACCACCCATCGGGATCACGTGGCGCATCTGCTGGACCGGGCCGGAGGATCTTCTTGAGTTTCCGTGGCCCAGGCCGCCCGAAACGCCGACTGCAGATAACGCACACCGCTGCTGAAGATATACGCCTTGAGCCATAGAACTAAAGCCAATGGAGGATCATTCCATGAGCATCGGCGCTCCAACCTTTTTTGACAATTATGTGGCCCGCCACCCGCACGTAGCGATGGAGCGACGAAACGGAATTCTGCAGATGACTCTGCACTCGAACGGCGGGCCATTCCATTATGATCTGCAGTCCCGCGACGATGTTGTGGCGGCCTTGTCGGACGTGGCCCAGGACCCAGACAACCGTGTGGTCATTATTACTGGCACTGGTGCCGAGTTCACGGGACCGAGGTCTGATCCGCACCAAAACGTATTCGCCCTGAGCGGTGTCCCGCTGACGCCTTCGGCGCTGGATCGCAGCGGGCGTGTCCAAGTGCGCCTGCTCCAAGGGTTGTTGGCCGTCGAGGTGCCGATGATCGCGGCTGTCAATGGCCCGACCAAGCGCCACAGCGAAATCGCCCTCATGTGCGACATCGTCCTCACCGCGGAAGAAGCCACGTTCGAGGACACAGCGCACTTCCATCTCGGCAGCCACGTCCCGGGCGACGGCATCAACATCGTCCTGAGCCTGCTCCTAGGACTGAACCGCGCGCGCTACATGATGCTTACCGGCCAAGTCCTGTCAGCGTCCGAAGCCAAGCAGCTCGGCTTGGCCGCCGAAGTTCTGCCGCGTGACCAGTTACTCAGCCGTGCATGGGCGTTGGCGGAGCAGCTGGCGCAGAAGCCGGATCTGGTTCTCCGCTATACTCGAGCTGTGCTCACGCACCCGCTGAGGAAGGCAATCGGCGAAAGTCTAGAGCACCATCTTGCGTTGGAGCGGCTGGCGGTGCTGGATTCGCATGGCAGTCCGCAAAGTTGTTAAGGCAGTTTCCGAGCGGAGCGGTCGTTGGTGCCCCTGGTTGATGAATGCCTCGACCACGCGAACCGGACTGCCTGGATGACTTAGTCACCACTCACGGCCACCCACGCTACGAGTCTAACCGCTCCACGCTCTTTTCACAAAACCTTGTATTGTATTCGGTTAGATCCGTCTGGAATTCAGACCATGAAGCAATCGTACGCTTCTGCGGCGAGGCTCCGAGGCGGTGGGCCCATTCTCGGTTACCACCCGCTCCCGCAAGTCCACCGACAGCGCCTTCGACATGTCCCGACCTCCCTCGCCAGGGACACTGAATCACCTCCACATGACCTCGCGGATCACAAGCAATTCAGTCAGACCGGCAACCGCTCTAGAGCATGCGATCGTGCCAGGATCCCGCTGGCACGCTCCTTCGCCTGGCCCAGCGCACCACCGCGCTCGCGCCAATGATCAACAGGCGGCGCAGAACCGGACTTTGCCGGTCAGCGCGTCGGTCGCGAGGCCGCGGCCGGACAGCACCCGCGGCGAGAGCCGGCGACGATCACATCGTGCCCGCCATGCGCCGTGCTACCGGCTCCCATTTCTGCCGCTCGGCGGCGATGAACGCGGCGAAGGCTTCCGGCGTGCCGGGCTCGACCTCCATGGTCTGGTCGCGCATCTGCGCGGCGAAGCCCGGATTCTCCAACGCAGCGCGAAGCGCGGCCGAGAGGCGGGCGACGACCGGGGCAGACATCCCGGCCGGGCCGACAACGCCGTACCAGGCGGTCGCCGAGAAGTCGCGCAGCCCCGCTTCCTGCATCGTCGGCGTCTCCGGCAGCGCGGGCAGGCGCGTGGTGCCCATCGTGGCGATCGGGGTGATCCGCCCCTCCCGCATCATGTCCGCGCCGGAGCCCGTCGTGACGAGCAGCTCCAGCCGCCCGCCCAGCAGGTCACGCAGGGCGGGCGCACCGCCGCGATAGGGCACATGGGTCAACTCGATACCGGTGACCTCCTGCAGCAGCTCCCCCGCGAGGTGCTGGGTGGTGCCGATGCCGGCGCTGCCGAAATTCAGCCGCCCCGGCGCGGCGCGCGCGGCGGCCAGCACCTGGTCGAGCCGTGTCCAGCCGAGATCCTTTCGCGCCGCCAGGATGTTGGGGGAGTGGGCAGCAAAGCCGACCGGCGTGAAGTCCTTTAGCGGGTCGAAAGGCAGGGTCCGGAACAGGATGTGGTGGTAGGACATCGGGCCCGTGCTGCAGAGCAGGAGGGTGTGGCCGTCCGTCGCCCGCGCCACCAGCTCCGTCCCGATATTGCCGGCCGCGCCCGTGCGGTTCTCCACCAACACGTTCTGGCCGAGCTCCGGCCCCATCATCGCCGCAAGGCCCCGGGCGAGCTGGTCGGCGGCGCCCCCGGGCTCGAAGGTGGCGATCAGCCGGATGGGGCGGGTAGGCCATTCCTGCGCCCAGGCGGGCCGCCCTAGCATCGGCAGCGCGAGCGCCGCGGCGCCCCCCAGGATGTGTCGCCGACCGGCCATCAGACCATCTCCTCCAGCGCGGCGTCGGCGGCCAGGGCCGCGCGCAGCGCGTCCCCGACTAGGCACCGCTGATCCTCCATCGCGGCGAGGAGGCGCTTTGCCCCCGTCGGCGCGCCGCCCCCATGGGCGAAGCAGCCTGCCGCCTTGGCGAGGAGATCACCCTCGCTCAGCGGGTCCTCGACGCCGCCGCGCAACGCGTGCCGGCGCAGGGACAGCACGCGGCCATCCACGAGGCTAAGCGAGACCTCCGCCCAGCGCGGCATCAGGTTGCCCTGCGCCTCCTCCGACGTGACGCGGGGCAGGAAGGCCTGCAGCGCCGGCCGGCGCACCGCCGCGTCCTCGAAGGTGGCAAGGCGCGGCGCGCCGTCCGCCAGCGCGGCCGCCATCGCGTATTCCATGGAGAACTTGGCATTGAGGCCGGTCTCGGGCCGGTGGTGGATAAGCGGCGCCAGCGCGCCATGCGAGGTGCGGACATGCACGGCAGTGACGTCGGTCAAACCCACCCCGTACTCCGCGCGCAACTCCAGCACCGCGTCCAGTGCCCGGTGTGTCGCGTAGCAGAGCGGGTACTTCTTCACCTCCAACCCGTGCCGCAGCAGGGCACGCGGCGGCTGCCCAAAGAGCGGCAAGGCCAGCGGACCGCCACCGTAAAGCACGGCAAAGCCCATCGCGCCGTCCAGCGCCTCCGGTGCCGCGTCGAAGCCGAGTTGGGCGAGGCGCGCGGCGCGCAGGCCCGTGAGGTTGGCGTTTCCCGCCTGAACCGATTTCGCCATGGTACCGAAGCTGGCCCGCGTGCCCGCGGCCTGCGTGACCGCAAGCCCGATCGCGTGCGCCACGCGCGTCGCGTCGAGCCGCAGCAGCCGGGCGCACGCCGCTGCGGCGCCGATCGCCCCGATAGTAGCCGTGCTGTGCCAGCCGTGTGCGTAATGCGGGGCCGCCATGGCCACCGACAGCGCGGCGATCACCTCGAAACCCGCCACATAGGCCAGGACGACGTCACCGACGGCGAGGCCCTCCGTCTCCGCGAGCGCGAGCAGCGCCGGCAGCATCGCGACGGAGGGATGGCCCCGCATCGGCGAGGTCACGTCGTCGAAGTCGAGCACGTGGGCGATGACACCGTTCGCCCAGGCCGCCTCCTCCTCCCGCACGCGGGCCGAGCCGCCGGCGGCCCAGAGGGTGCAGGGGCCGTCGCCCTGTGCCGTGGCCCGCCGCATGGCCAGGCGCGCGGCCGGCTCCTCCCGCGCGGAGATGCCCACGGCAACAGTGTCGAGCACGGCGCGGGCGACCAGCGCGCGCTCAGCCGGCAGGAGGGAGGCGGCGTCGAGACCCGCGATGAATTCGGCAAGCCGCTCCGTCGGCGCGGCCGCGATTCCTGGGGCCGCGCTCATCGAAGCACGGCCACGAGATTCTTCTCTGTCACGCGTGTCTCCGTCCCTGCGGTTCCATCTTCCCTGTCGTGGGGATGACGTCCCTTGCGTTGATCCAAGCGCCACGAGCGCGCGGCAACAATGTGGCTTATCCGCTGCATGAGACGCAGCCGGTTCAGGATTCGATCGAAGAGGTCGGCCCAGCACCGGGCCGGTCGGATGGGGTGCACCGCGCCAAGCCTTCCTTGACCTGCTACGCCGAAGGACCCTAACGTGCAAATCAACAAATGCACAATTTGCATAGCGAATAGCTGCCCTGACCGGTCGCTGGAGGACCGGTCCGAGAGCGGCAGCGCCGGAGGAGAGGTCTGATATGGGTGACCTGCCGAAATCGTGCCCCGCCATGGCGGGAGGCCTCGCGGTCCCGGAGCGGGGCCTCTCCTGCCCGCGCGCCGGAGCTGGGCAGGAGAGGAACGCACGGCAGCGTTCGCGTGCGCTCAAGCCCCTGCAGGTGGCCTGACCCGATGACGACCTCCATCACCCGGGCGCTGGGCGCCTTCGTTAGCGGGCTGCGCTTCGATGCGATCCCGGCCGAGGCGGTCTCGATCGCGCGGACCGGCTTCGTGGATTGCGTGGGCGTGATGATCGCTGGCCGGGACGAGCCCGTGGTCGGCATCCTGCGCGACACGCTCGGCGTTGCAAACCCGAGGGGCGAGGCCGCGCTCACCTTCGGTTCCCTGCGCGCGCCGGCGCCTGAGGCGGCCTGGATCAACGGGACGGCCGCCCATGCGCTCGACTACGACGATGTCGCGCTGCGCGGCCATCCCAGCACCGTCCTGGTGCCCGCCATCCTTGCCGAGGGCGAGGCCCTTGGCGCCACGGGCGCCGAGATGGTGGCCGCCTATGTCGCGGGCTACGAGGTCTGGGCGGAGCTGATCGGGCACGATCAGGACTACCATCACGAGAAGGGCTGGCACCCGACCGGCCTGTTTGGTGCCGTCGGGGCGGCCGCCGCCTGCGCCCGCTTGCGTGGACTGGACGCCGACCAGGCCGCGCAGGCTATCGCACTGGGCGCTTCCCAGAGCGCAGGCCTCGGCGCCAACTTCGGCACGATGACAAAACCCTTCCACGCTGGGCGCGCGGCGCAGGCCGGCGTCATGGCGGCCCGGCTGGCCGGTGCGGGCATGACGGCCTCGCTCGACGCCATCGAGCACCCGCGCGGGTTCCTCTATGCCATCTC
>DATCMG010000188.1:0-1663 GCA_036563555.1 Roseomonas sp.
CAGCCCCTCGCTCTCCGAAGCCAGGGCCATCACATCCGCCGCCCCCAGGATGTCCGGCAATTCCCCATGGGGCAGGCTCCCGATCAGCCGCACACGGTCTTGCAGGCCATGGGCCTGGACAAGGCCGGCAAGGCGGTTCTGCTCCGGCCCTTCCCCGACCACGAACAAGGTCACGTCCGGGATTCCTGCCAGGGCTTCGATGACGAGGTCGTGGCCCTTGCGCGGGATCAGCGCGCCGAGGCTCACCACCAGCGGCCCCTGCACGCCGAGCTTCGCTTTGGCCGCCGCCCGGTCCTGCAGGCGGAAGCGGTCGAGGTCGCAGCCGGTATAGTGGACGGCGATCTTGCCGGCATCCATGCCCATCGCCGCCATATCGCGGGCAAGGGACTTCGAGACGGACAGAAGGCTGGCGGCCTGCGAGGCCGCCCGCATGATCTGCTTCCCGCAGCCCCACCGGGCACCCCAGTAATGGATGTCGTCGCCGCGCGCCTTAATGAGAAGGGGAACGCCGAACTCCGCGGCGAGGCGGGCGGCGGCGGGGCCATCAGGATAGAAGAATTGCGCATCGATCACGTCGAAGGCAAAGCCCTCGTCGCGCCACCGGCGAATGATCGGGCGGGCCGCCTTGACGAGCGACGTCGGGTTGAACGGTCCGCTGATTCCCGGAACCGTCAGCATCCGCGGCCGCGCGACACGCACTCCTTGCCAATCTTCCTCGGCGGGCAGGCGGTGCAGCGGGCGGTAATACGAGTGCAGGCTGAGTGGAAAAGGCGGCATCGGAATCGGGTTCACGACCCGGACCTCCACACCGTCCTGTGCTGCCAGGGCCTGGGTCTGCTTCCCAACAAAAACACCGAAATTCGGCTGCACCCCATTCGGGAACAGGGTGGAAATAGTCAGCACGCGTAGCATCGGGGGTCCCCACGCACTTGCATCACTGCGCATCCAAGCGATGAGCGACAATCCCGCTGACCGTCACGCCCGCCTCCGGCCTGCAGTGAACAAGGAGGCTGCGGCCCATACGCTGATGGAGAGAAGAACTCAGATCACCTTCTGGTGCCGGGCGCCGATGGCCGATGCAACTGAAAAGAACTCGAGCCCGGCATCCGCATCCCGTTGCCACCGGCGGCGCGCATTACGCAGAGCACCGTCCGGAAGGCGCAGAACCACGACCTCCGGCAGCTTCGACGGGGCGGCGAGGTGAATCCGGGCGCCGGTCCGCGAAAGGTCCAGCACCACGCAGTTCAGGGACGCTCCGCCCGAGACGAGCTGTCCCCTTTTGATCATGCGGCTGCGAAGTGCCCGGCGCCGGTCCATGTCTGGTTTCCTGTCGGATCAGCACCGAATAACCAGCCGAGCCTTGCATGTCCAGCAATGAACCTTGCCAAGATCGGCGGGCTGGCACAGGAGGACACTCGATTCCCGCCGGGCACGGCCGGGGGATCGATGCGGCCGCCCGCCACCGGGCAGGCGCCATGGACATGGAACCTGCCCGGTGGCGGGCTGCCAGAACTCTCTTGACACGGAACCAGCCGGCCCCGCGTCACCCGCCTTTATGGAGGCAGAGGGTTGTGCCCCCTGCCCCCGGCGCTCAGCCGATCAGGTGGAGATCGCTGGCGGTCAGGTTGGTACCCGCGTCGAAGTTGGCGATGTGGGTCGCCGC
>DATCMG010000008.1:0-4139 GCA_036563555.1 Roseomonas sp.
ATCGTGCCGTCGCAGGACATCGTGCTCGGCCTCTACTATCTGAGCCTGGAGACGCCGGAGTTCCGTGCGGACAAGGCGAAGATCGAGTCCGTGCGTGTCCTGATCGCCGGCACGGCAGGCAAGGCAGCCTCCGCGCTGACCGAGGAGGAGCGCGACGCGCTCGCCTACCGCCCGACCATCTTCGATGGGCTGGGTGAGGTTGAGCAGGCGCTGGCCGCCGGTACCGTCACCCTGCACACCGCGATCATCGCGGCTGTGCCAGGCTTCAAGGACGGCAAGCCGACCCGCGAGACGGTGATCACCACACCCGGCCGCCTGATGATGGGCGCGCTGCTGCCGCACCATCCCAACCTGTCCTACTCGATCATTAACCGGCAGCTGACCAAGCGCAGCATCTCGGACGTGATCGACGCGGTTTACCGTCATTGCGGTCAGAAGGAGTCGGTGATCTTCGCCGACCGCCTGATGGGGCTCGGCTTCCGCAACGCGGCGAAGGCAGGCATCTCCTTCGGCAAGAACGATATGATGATCCCTGCTTCCAAGGCGGAGATGATCGATCGCACGAAGAACGAGGTGAAGGAGTTCGAGCAACAGTATCTCGACGGCCTGATCACCGCGGGCGAGCGTTACAACAAAGTGGTGGACGCCTGGTCGCGCGCGACCGAGGAGGTCGCCGGTGCGATGATGAAGGAGATCTCGCGGCAGGAGGCGGGCACGCCCACCAACTCCGTGTGGATGATGTCCCATTCCGGTGCGCGTGGCTCGCCGGCGCAGATGCGCCAGCTTGCCGGCATGCGCGGTCTGATGGCCAAGCCCTCGGGTGAGATCATCGAGCAGCCCATCATCTCGAACTTCAAGGAAGGCCTGACCGTCCTCGAATACTTCAACTCCACCCATGGCGCCCGTAAGGGCCTCGCGGACACGGCGCTGAAGACGGCGAATTCAGGCTACCTGACCCGGCGTCTGGTGGACGTGGCGCAGGACTGCATCATCGTCGACCCGGATTGCGGCACGGAGCGTGGCATCACGGTTCGCGCCGTGATGGACGGGGGCGAGGTCGTCTCCTCCCTCTCTGAGCGAATCCTGGGCCGCACCGTGCAGCGCGACATCGCGAACCCGGAGACGGGCGAGGTGCTCGCGACGCGTAACACGCTGGTGGATGAGGTGCTGGCCGATGCGGTGGAGCAGGCCGGGGTGGAGGAGGTCTATATCCGCTCCGTCCTGACCTGCGACGCGCGGCAGGGCGTCTGCGGCATGTGCTACGGCCGTGACCTGGCCCGTGGCACGCCCGTGAACGTCGGCGAGGCGGTCGGCGTCATCGCCGCCCAGTCCATCGGCGAGCCCGGTACGCAGCTGACCATGCGCACCTTCCACATCGGTGGCGCTGCCCAGCGCTCCGCGGAGCAGTCGCATGTCGAGGCGACGAGCGACGGTTCGGTGAAGGTGCTCAACAAGACGGTGGTGACCAACAGCGAGGGTGCCTCCATTGTCATGAGCCGGAACTGCGAGATCGTACTGAGCGACGCGCAGGGCCGCGAGCGCGCTCGCTACCGCGTGCCCTATGGCGCGCGGCTGCTGGTGGACGACAGCGCCGAGGTCACGCGTGCCCAGAAGTTGGCCGAGTGGGATCCCTTTACCCTCCCGATCATCATCGATCGCGCCGGCGTGGTGGAGTACACCGACCTGATCGAGGGCTTCACCCTCTACGAGGAAACGGACCCGGTGACGGGCCTGACCTCGAAGGTGGTGCGCGAGCCGGTCGAGCGGGCCAAGAACGCCAATCTCCGCCCCAGCATGGTGCTGCGGGAAGGCGGGAAGGTGGTGGCGCAGTTCGCGCTGCAGCCCTCCTCCATCCTGAACGTGGAGAATGGCGCAACGGTTCATGCCGGCGACGTCATTGCCCGCCTGCCGCGCGAGTCGTCCAAGACCCGCGATATCACCGGCGGTCTGCCGCGTGTGGCGGAGCTGTTCGAGGCGCGGCGCCCGAAGGACGCCGCCATCATCAGCGACGTCGATGGGCGGGTGGAGTTCGGCAAGGACTACAAGGCCAAGCGCCGCATCGTGGTTGTGCCGGACGCCGTCGGCGACGAGCAGCCGGCTTCTCGCGAGTACCTGGTGCCGAAGGGCAAGCACGTCTCCGTCCAGGAGGGCGACTATGTCCGATCCGGTGACCCGCTGGTGGACGGCCCGCGCGTGCCGCACGACATCCTGCGCGTGCTGGGCGTCGAGGCTCTCGCGAACTACCTCGTGAACGAGATCCAGGACGTCTATCGATTGCAGGGCGTGAAGATTAACGACAAGCACATCGAGGTGATCGTTCGCCAGATGCTGCAAAAGGTCGAGATCATCGAGCCCGGCGATACGACCTATTTGATCGGTGAGCAGGTGGACCGCATCGAGTTTGATATCGAAAACGAGAAGCGGCTGGCGGCGAAGGAGCGGCCCGCCCGGGCCGAGCCGGTGCTCCAGGGCATCACCAAGGCCAGCCTGCAGACCAACTCCTTCATCTCGGCCGCCTCCTTCCAGGAGACGACCCGGGTGCTTACCGAGGCGGCGGTGGCCGGCAAGGTGGACCGCCTGGAAGGGCTGAAGGAGAACGTGATTGTCGGGCGCCTAATCCCGGCTGGCACGGGCTCGGTCATGAACCGCCTGCGGTCCCTGGCCGCGCAGCGGGACAAGGGGCGCCTGCCGGGCTCCCAGCCCGCCCTGCCGGGCAGCGAGCAGCAGGCGGCGGAGTAGTCGCTCGCGACGTGTCCAGCGGCCTGGAGCGGCCGCTGGACGGATTCCGGAGGGGGTGGCGGGAAACCCGCGGCCCCCTTCTGCTTCACCAGGCCTAAAGCGCTTGACTCATGGGGTGAGGGGGGGTAGGTGTCCGCCCCTCCACGGACCCCATCGGCAGCGCCACGGGTTCGAACGAGTTTGGACGACCATTCAGCGTCGCCGACGCCTCCGCCCCTGATTGAACACAGGTCCTAGATCCTGGGTTCGGTGGGCGGGTCAGGCCGGGGACGGGAAGTAGCCCGCAGGGCCGCATAGCGGCCAGGCGGGCGCCTTCGCTTGGATGCAGGGTGGTCAGCCACAGAGACGGGTCACGAAGGGGCGTCATGCCGACGATCAACCAGCTTATCGCGCAGGGGCGCGAGCCGAAGCCGAGCCGCAACAAGGTGCCGGCCCTGCAGAGCTGCCCCCAGAAGCGCGGCGTCTGCACGCGGGTTTACACCACCACGCCGAAGAAGCCGAACTCGGCTCTCCGTAAGGTCGCCAAGGTGCGCCTGACGAATGGCTACGAGGTGGTGAGCTACATCCCGGGTGAGGGCCACAACCTTCAGGAGCACTCGGTCGTCCTGATCCGCGGTGGTCGCGTGAAGGACCTTCCGGGTGTTCGCTACCACATTCTGCGCGGCGTGCTCGACACCCAGGGCATTGCCAAGCGGCGCCAGCGCCGTTCGCTGTACGGCGCCAAGCGGCCGAAGTGAGGAACTGAGAGATGTCGCGTCGCCATCGCGCAGAGAAGCGTGAGGTCCTCCCGGATCCGAAGTTCGGGGATGTTGTGCTGAGCCGTTTCATGAACGTGCTGATGTATGACGGCAAGAAGAGCACCGCCGAAGGGATCGTCTACGGTGCCATGGACACGCTGAAGCGCCGTGGTGGCGCGAACAGCGATCCGCTGCGCCTGTTCCATGAGGCCATGGACAACGTGAAGCCGGCCGTTGAGGTTCGCTCGCGCCGAGTTGGTGGTGCTACCTACCAGGTGCCCGTTGAGGTTCGTCCCGAACGGCGTCAGGCGCTTGCTATCCGTTGGCTCATCGAGTCGGCCCGGAAGCGCGGCGAGCACACGATGGAGGATCGCCTTTCCGCCGAGCTGATGGACGCGGCGAACAACCGCGGCGCGGCCGTGAAGAAGCGCGAAGACACGCACCGGATGGCCGAAGCCAACAAGGCTTTCAGCCACTACCGCTGGTAACCCTTTAGAAGACCCATCCGGGCAGAGGCACGAAAATGGCGAAGGCGAAGTTCGAGCGGAACAAGCCGCACTGCAACATCGGGACGATTGGCCATGTGGATCATGGCAAGACGTCTTTGACGGCTGCGATCACGAAGGTTCTGGCGAAGTCGGGTGGGGCGTCGTTCACGGCGTA
>DATCMG010000287.1:0-4275 GCA_036563555.1 Roseomonas sp.
GCACGACGCGCATCGAGGTGGCCGGCCATGCCGACCGCTCCGGCACGCCGCAGTACAACCAGCGCCTGTCGCAGCGCCGCGCCGAGGCCGTTGCGGCCGAGCTCGCCCGCCGTGGCATCAGCCGCCCGCAGATGTCGATCCAGGCCTGCGGCGAGAGCCGTCCGCTGGTCCCGACCGCCGATGGCGTGCGCGAGCCGCAGAACCGCCGCGTCGAGATCGTCCTGCGCTAAGCAGAACGACCTCCCGCGAGGAGAACAGGAGGGGGCGGAGCCGCAAGGCTCCGCCCCTTCTTCATGGCCGCGATCTCGGCCGTCTCGCGATCACAGGGCCTATGCCGTGACCAATGAGGAGGCGCCGGCCGATCCGCGCGCCCGGATGCTGCGCGCGATCTCCAGCGCCTGGTGGATTATTCCAGCCAGGAAGGCACGGGCAGCCCGCGCTCGCGCAGCCAAGGCGGGTTGAACAGCTTCGACTGGTAGCGCGCCCCGCTGTCGCACAGCATCGTCACGATGGTGTGCCCTGGCCCCATGTCCTTCGCCACCCGAATCGCCGCCGCGACGTTCAGCCCGGCGGAGCCGCCGACGCTGATGCCTTCCTCCGCCAACAGGGAGAAGCACTGCTCCAGCGCCTCGGAGTCCGAGACGCGCACGGCATCGTCGATCAGCGCGTCCGTCAGGTTGCCCGGCACTTTGCTGGCCTGCCCGATCCCCTCGGTGATCGAGTTCCCCTCGGCCGAGACCGTACCCGTCTTCACCCAGGAGAAAAGGCCGGAGCCATGCGGGTCCGCCAGCACGATCCGCACATCCGGCTTCCTCGCCTTCAGCGCCCGCGACGTGCCGGCCAGCGTGCCGCCCGTGCCGCAGGAACAGGTGAAGGCATCGACCTTGCCGCCCGTCTGCTCCCAGATCTCGGGGCCGGTGGTGGCCTCATGCGCCGCGGCATTCGCCTGGTTATCGAACTGGTTCGCCCAGACCGCACCCATCTCCTCCGCGAGCCGGCGGGAGGTGTTCACATAATGGCCCGGGTCGCTCAACGGCTTGGGCGGCACCAGCCGCACATCGGCGCCGATCATCCGGAGGAAGTCGATCTTCTCCCGGCTCTGCGTTTCCGGCACCACGATCACCGATTTCCAGCCGCGCGCATTGGCGGCCAGGGCGATGCCGATGCCGGTATTGCCAGCCGTTCCCTCCACCACCGTGCCCGGCTGGAAGGGAGTGAGGAGGCCGCGCTTCACGGCCTCTCCCAGGATACCCAAGGCAGCGCGATCCTTCACGCTGCCGCCGGGGTTCATGAATTCAGCCTTGCCCAGGATCTCGCAGCCCGTCTCCTCGGAGGCGCGGCGCAGCCGGATCAGTGGGGTGTGGCCGACCGCGTCCCAGAAATCCGTCGCGATGCCGTTCATGGGCTGCTCAGTTCCGCTCCAGGTTATCGACCCAGCGCAGATAGGGCTTCTCCGTCTTGAAGCCCTGCGGGAACTGCTTCTTCGCCTCCTCGTCGGACATGCTGGCGAGGACAATGGTGCGGTCGCCCGGCTTCCAGTTCACGGGGGTGGCGACCTTGTGCTTGTCGGTGGTCTGCAGGGCATCGATCACCCGCAGGATCTCGTCGAAGTTGCGGCCGGCGCTGGGCGGGTAGATCAGCATCAGCCGGATTTTCTTATTCGGATCGACCACGAAGACGGTGCGCACGGTCACGGCCGCATCCGCCTCGGGATGGATCATGCCGTAGAGGTTCGCGACCTTCTGGTCGGAGTCCGAGATCATCGGGAAGTTGACCGCGGTGCCCTGGGTCTCCTCGATATCGGCGTTCCAACCCTCGTGCCGGTCGAGCGTATCGACGGAGAGGCCGATCACCTTCACGCCACGCTTGTCGAATTCCGGCTTCAGCTTGGCCGTGTAGCCGAGTTCAGTCGTGCAGACCGGCGTGTAGTCCTTGGGATGGCTGAAGAGCACGCCCCATGAACTGCCGAGCCATTCATGAAAGCGGATCCGCCCCTGCGTGGTTTCCGCCTCGAAGTCCGGGGCGGTCTGCCCGAGTTGAAGTGTCATCCCACTCTCTTCCATGCTTCAGGCTATTGCACGACGCTAACACGGGGGAGAAACCCTTTCCACCCGTCATGGTCGCGCTTTTCGGCGCCCGGCATCGAGGGAATGACGGGTTCGGCGAAGGCGGTCAGCCATAGCGTGCCAGCCCCAGATCGGTGGTGTCGATCTCCGGCGTGCGGCCCGTGACAATGTCGGCCAGCACGCGCCCGGACCCGCAGGCCATGGTCCAGCCCAGCGTGCCATGCCCCGTATTGGTGAACAGGTTGGAGAGCGGCGTCTTTCCGATGATGGGCGTCCCATCCGGTGTCATTGGACGCAGGCCGGTCCAGAAACGCGCCGCGCCGATATCCCCGCCATCCGGGAAGAGATCGCGCACCGAATGCTCCAGGGTCTCGCGCCGCGGCGTGCGCAGGCTGGTGCTGAACCCCGCGATCTCGGCGGTACCGCCCACACGGATGCGGTCGCCCAGACGGGTGATGGCGATCTTGTAGGTCTCGTCCATCACGGTGGAGACCGGCGCCGCGCCATCCTCCATCACCGGCAGTGTCAGGGAATAGCCCTTGATCGGATAGACCGGCAGATGCAGGCCGAGCGGCCGCAGCATGGCCGGCGTGTGGCTGCCCAGCGCCGCGACATAGGCATCGGCGGTGAAGTCGCCATTGTCCGTCTCCACGGCCACCATGCGCCCACCCTCGGCGCGGATGCCGGCGATCCCGACTCCCAGATGGAATTCCACGCCCGCCCCGCGCGCCAGCTCCGCCAGCCGCTGGGTGAAAAGGAAGGCATCCCCCGTCTCATCCTGCGGCAGGCGCAGCCCGCCGACGAAACGGTCCTTCACCCGCGCCAGTGCCGGCTCGGCCGCGATGCAGCCAGCAGGGTCCAGCAACTCCCAGGGCACGCCATATTCATCAAGCACCGCGGTGTCGTCGCCCACATGGTCGAGCTGCTTTTGCGTGCGGAAGAGCTGCACGGTGCCGCGCGCGCGATGGTCGAACTCAATTCCCGTCTCGGCGCGGAGTTCCGCCAGCGCCACGCGGCTGTATTCGGCCACGCGCACCATGCGGCCCTTGTTGCGGCGATAGGCGCGCTCCGTGCAGTTCGCCGCCATGCGCGCGAGCCAGGAGAGCATCTCCCAGTCCGGCCGCGGCCAGAAGACGAAGGGCCGGTGGTGCATCAGCAGCCACTTCACCGCCTTCATCGGCACGCCCGGCCCTGCCCAGGGCGAGGAATAGCCATAGGAGAGCTGCCCCGCATTGGCGAAGCTGGTTTCCTTCCCGGCGCCGTCCTGCCGGTCGATCACCACCACCTCATGCCCCGCACGCGCGAGATACCAGGCGGTGGTCACGCCGATGACCCCGCTGCCGAGGACGAGGACCTTCATGCGAGACTCCCGCTGCATTGCCGGGGAGGAAGTTGCGGGAAATGCGCCCAAAGGCAACCGCGCCACCAATCGCCCCGGCGCCTGCCTGGCATCCGCGGCGGAAAAAGGCTGCAGGTCGCGCCGCGCGCGCCGGGGAGCAGTATCGGGGGAAACCGGCAGGCGGCCTGAATGGTAGCGACGGACGGATTTGAACCGCCGACCAAGGGATTATGATTCCCCTGCTCTACCGCTGAGCTACGTCGCCATAAGCGCCTGCCGGGAGGCGCGAATTAGGCCGCCGGAGCCTCCGCGTCAACCGCCGCGAGGCGCCTGGGCCGGATGAATCCACCCCCCAGCACGCGGTCCCCATCATACAGCACGCAGCCCTGCCCGGGGGCAGAAATTACAGGCTGGTCTGGCCGCACGGAGAGCCGGCCGGCCGCGGCATCCCAGTCCACCGTCACGGGCTGCGGCACCTCCCGCGCCCGGAACTTCGCCTCGGCGCGGAAGGGGCCGGCGGGCGGGTTGCTCAGCCAGTTTACCTCGCCCACCGCGACATCAGCCACGGGAATCGAGGCGGCAGGCGCCACCACCACGCGGCGGCGCCCGGTATCCAGCGCGGCGACCCGAAGCCCAGCCTCGCCCGGCAGGCCCAGCCCCCTCGCCTGCCCGACGGTGTAGCGTGCCATGCCCTGGTGGCGGCCCAGCACGCGCCCCTCCGTGTCCACGATCTCCCCGGCCTCGGCCGCTTCCGGCCGCAACTTCGAGACGAGGTCGTGGTACCGCCCGGAGGGCACGAAGCAGATGTCCTGGCTGTCCGGCTTCTCGGCCACGGCCAGGCCAAGCCGCACGGCTTCGCGCCGCACCGCC
>DATCMG010000292.1:0-4884 GCA_036563555.1 Roseomonas sp.
GAAACGCGCCTTCTTCGTCGCGAGATAGGAGTTGTTGACCCCATTCGCGGCGAAGAGGTGGGAGACGCGGCCTTCCACCCCGATGCCGCAGGCGGCGAGGCCGGCCAGCTTCTCCGGGTTGTTGGTCAGCACCCGCACGCGGGGGATGCCCACGGCCTCGAGCATCGTCGCCGCCACGCGGAAGTCGCGCTCATCGGCGCCGTAGCCCAACGCCCGGTTGGCATCCAGCGTGTCCAGCCCGCCATCCTGCAGCGTGTAGGCGCGCAGCTTGTTCACCAGCCCGATCCCGCGCCCCTCCTGCGCGAGGTAGAGCAGCACGCCGCCGCTCTCCTCCACCGCCATGCGCGCGATGGCGCCGCGCAGCTGGGGGCCGCAATCGCAGCGGAGCGAGCCGAGCAGGTCGCCGGTGAAGCATTCGGAGTGGATTCGGCAAAGCGGCGCGGGGGCGTCGGCCCGGACATCCTCCGGCCGGCCCACGAGGATGGCCAGGTGCTCGATGCCGCCATCGGCGGCGCGGAAGGCGACGATCCGGGCCTCCGGCGCGTCCTCCAGCGGCACTTGCGCCTCGGCCACGCGGGTCAGGCTGGCGGCGGCGGAGAGGGGATAGCCGAGCACATCGGCCACCTCCACCGAGAGAAGCCCGAGTCGCGTTGCGGCGGGCGCCGAGGCGGGGGCGGCGACGAGGGCGGGCAGCAGCCGGCCGATCTTGGCCAGGGCAATGGCGGCAGGGGAAAGCGCCTGGGCGAAGCCGGCGGCTGGCACGATCTGGGGTACCTCCGGCAGGAGCTGCTCGGCCACCGGATCCGCCAGGCGGCGCAACTGCTCGGGCGCGAGGAGCGCGGGGGAGAGGCGGAGCGAGACCGGCGCGTCCTCCGACGCCGCCGGGGCGGGCACGGGGCGCGACAGCAGCACGGCGGCGCGTGGAACGGAAAGCAGCAGGACAGGCGGGGCCAGCGCGATCCCGGCCAGCTCCGACAGGCCGCGCGCCCCCACCGTCTCGGCGGCGGCGAGGACCAGCGATTCGCCGCCTCCCTCCAGGATCACCGGCGTGCCGCGGCGCAAATCGGACACGGCGCGGTGGACCGCCCGCATCCCCAGGGCGAGGGAATTGCCCGTCAGGCCACCCTCCAACCGACCCGGGGCGCGTGCCGTCTCGGCGCCCATCGATGCTTCGGCCATGCCGTTCCTCATCCACGCATCCTGCCCGGATTCCCGGCCGGTCTGGAACCCCGGGCCTTCCCCTTCAGGAGCAACTCGCACCCCTCGGTGCGATTCCAATATGGGGCGCACCCTGTGGCCAAAAGGAGGCGGATGCTGCCGAAAGGTCACGCCGGAGCACCAGCCCCACGAAAAAGAGAGCAAAGCCTTGCCGTGAAAGGCCGATTGGTCCCATATCCGGTCCTCACAGCTCCGGGATCGCCTGCTTCGGCGGACGGACCCCATACGGCCTTCAAACGGGAGGGTGCATGTCGGACCCGCGTCCGATCCTGATCGTGGACGACGACACGGCGCTGCGCGCCACCCTGTCCGAGCAACTCGCCATCGAGGGCGAGTTCGCCCCACGCGAAGCCGGCAGCATGGCGGAGGCAGGCCAGATCCTGCTGGCCGAAAGCGCGCGTTTCGACGCCGTGCTCCTCGACATCGGCCTGCCCGATGGCGATGGGCGGGATCTATGCGCCGAATTGCGGCGCAACGGCCTCAAGGTGCCGATCATTATGCTGACCGGCGCGGATGCCGAGCAGGACATCGTACGCGGCCTCGATTCGGGCGCGAACGACTACATCGCCAAGCCGTTCCGCATCATGGAGCTGCTCGCGCGGCTGCGTGCCCAGCTGCGCGGCTTCGACAATTCCGAGGACGCGGTCTTCGTGATCGGGCCCTATACCTTCCGCCCCTCGGCCAAGATGCTGCAGGATCCGGGGCGCAACCGCCGGATCCGCCTGACCGAGAAGGAATGCGCGATCCTGAAGTTCCTCTACCGCGCCGGGGGCCGGCCGGTGGGGCGGCAGATCTTGCTGAACGAGGTGTGGGGCTACAACGCCGCCGTCACCACGCACACGCTGGAGACGCATATCTACCGGCTCCGGCAGAAGATCGAGCCGGATCCGGCCACGGCTTCCCTGCTGCTGACCGAGGGCGGTGGCTACCGCCTGGACCCGCAGGCAGGCCGCGCCGCCGCCTGACCAGGAGCAGGCCGAATCGGCCTGACATGACGAGGCCCGGAGGAAGCAATTCCTCCGGGCCTCTCTTTTTCCCGCCCCGGATTGAAGCCAGCCCTCGCCGCACCCTGGCGTGCCACGCGACAGGGCCGGCCAGGTGCCGCTCCCCAGCAGGGCTGGAAAGGCCGGGGTTGCGGGCTCAGCGGCCCGGCAGCCAGACCCGGATGACGGTGCCCTGCCCCACCGTGCTGTCGATCAGCAACTGCCCCCGGTGGTGGGCGACGATGTGCTTCACGATGGCCAGCCCCAGCCCCGTGCCGCCGGCGGAGCGTGAACGACCGGCATCGACACGGTAGAAGCGCTCGGTCAGGCGGGGGATGTGCTCCCGCGCGATGCCCGGCCCGTCATCGGCAACACGCAGCAGCACCCCCGGCGCCAGCGGGCCCTCGGGCGCGGACAGGGCGCGGACGGAGAGGTGGACGGTACCGCCCTCGCGCCCGTGGCGTACCGCGTTCTCCAGCAGATTGCGCAGCACCTGGGCAAGCTGGCCCGAATCGGCCGGGCTGGCGGTGGCGGGCGCCAGATCCATCTCCAGGGTGACGCCCCGCCCCGCCAGGATGGGGGCCATGGCGGCCGCCTCGTCCCGCGCAAGGGCGTCGAGCCGCGCCTCGCCCGCCGGCGCCTGGTGCTCCGTCATCTCGATGCGGGACAGGCCGAGCAGGTCCTCGATGAGGCGCCGCATGCGCTCGGCCTGGTCGGCGATGATGGCCAGGAATCGGGTGCGGGCCTCGGGGTCGCCCTCGGCGGGGCCGCGCAGGGTCTCGACGAAGCCGATGATGGAGGCGAGCGGGGTGCGCAGCTCATGGCTGGCATTGGCCACGAAATCGGCGCGCATCCGCTCCGTGGCGCGGGCCTGGGTCCGGTCGGCCAGCACCACCAGCAACCGCCCGCCATCGGCAAGCGGCGGGTCCAGCGGGATGACCTGGGTGGAGAGGTCGCGCGCCACGGGCACGGGCAGGACGGCCTCGGCGGATTGCGCGGTGCCCTCGGCCAAGGCGCGGTCCACGGCGCCGGCGATGCGGGGGTGGCGCAGGAAGGCGGCGGTGTCGGCGCTGCGGCCATCAGTCTCGGTGCCGGGGCCCGTACCGAAGAAGTGCCGGGCGGCGGCATTGGCGCGCAGCGGCCGGCGATCCTCCGCGAGGACGAGCAACGGGTCGGGCAGCGCCTCGATGATGGCGGCATCGGCGCGGCGGAGCTGGCCGACCAGCGCCTCCCGCTCCGCCAGGCTGCGGGCGAGGCGGGCGGCGGAATCGGCCACGCGCGCGCTCTCGGGCAGCAGGGGCGCGCGGGGCGGCGCGGGGCGGCCATCCGCCGCCGCGCGCAGATCCGATTCGAGCCCGGCCAGGGTGCCGAGCCAGGCGCGGGCGAAGAGGAGCGCCGCAGCCATCGTCGCCAGCAAGGCAAGCAGAACGGCGACGGGATCCGCCCAGCCGCCCAGGGCCAGCACGACCAGGGCGATCGCGGGCACGCCGCTCCCCAGCCCTGCCGCGCGCAGCAGGGCCGGCCAGGAGGGCCTGGGGTTCAGGAGCCGGCGGCGCCCGGCAGCAACGGCGGATCGACCATCTGCGGCTCCGCGCCGGGCGTCAGGGCATAGACGGCCAGGGCACGCTGCAATTGGCCGTTGGGCAGCAGGCGGAAGGGACCGTCCGCGCCTTGCAGCGGCTCGCCCACCGGCAGCGCGGCTGGCGCCCGGGGGTCGCCGCCCCGGACCCCGCGCAGTGCCACCGCCGTGGCGTCATAGGCCGTGGCGGCGAGGCGCGGCGGGCGCTCCCCGAAGGCGGCCTGGTAGCGCGTCTCGAAGCCGTTGCGGGCGCCGGGGTCGGGTCCGGGGATCCAGGCGCCGGCCAGGGCGGGTTCGCTGGCGAGGGTTGCGTCATTGGCCCAGAGGGCGTGGCCGGCGACCCGCAGCGGCGGGCTGGCGAGGCCGGCGCCGGCCAGCGCCGCCGCCATCTCGCGGGCCTGGGCGCCGCTCTCGCCCAAGATCAGCAGGCCGAGACCCTCGGAGCCAGCCTGGGAGGCGACCTGCCCGGCAGCCTGGGCGCGGGAGGCGCCGGAGGGATAGGTGACGATCACCGGAGCGGTCATCCCGGCCTCGCGCGATGCGCTGCGGAGGGCGGTGGAAAGCTGCCGCATGAAGGGCCCATCGGGCCCGGCAAGGCCGACGCGGCGGATGCCGGCCGATTGCGCCGCCGCCAGGAGGCGCCGCACCTGCTGGGAGGGGGTGACGCCGGTGACCCAGACGCCGTTGCCGCCCTGCTCCACGTCATTGGTGAAGGCGAGGACCGGCACGCCGGCGGCGCGGGCCTGGCCGGCCGCGGCGGCGGTTTCGGCACCGGTGAGTGGGCCGACCACCACGCGGGCGCCATCGGCGATCGCGGAACGCACTGCCTCGGAAGCGCCGCCGGCCGAACCGGTGGTGTCGCGCGGCACCAGCTCCACGCCCCGCGCGCCGGAATCGAACAGGGCAAGGGTGGCGGCGTTCATCATGGCCGGGCCGAGGGCGCCCTGCGGCCCGGTCATCGGCAGGAGGATGGCGACCTTGGCGGCGGCGGGCTGCGGCGGCGGCGCGAACATGCCGGCACCTCCGAAAAGCGGCGCGGCGGGGCGGCCATAGGCCCCGGACGGGCCTTGCGGGGCGCAGGCGGCGAGGCCCACAACCCCCAGC
>DATCMG010000307.1:0-2366 GCA_036563555.1 Roseomonas sp.
ACGCTGGGAGCTCCCCGATCCCGAGGAGCTCCCCATGCCCCATCTCCCTCCCGCAACCTCCGGCAGCCTGCGTGAGCGCTTCGTCGCTGACATGGCCGTGCGTGGGTTCACCGAGAAGACCCGCAAGGACTACATCCGCACTGTCGCGGGCTTTGCCGCCTTCCTGGAGCGCTCGCCCGGCACGGCGACGGCCGAGGACATCCGCCGGTTCCAGATCCTGCAGTCCGAGCAGGGCATGCATGCCCCGGCCATGAACAGCACCGTGGCGGCCCTGCGCTTCTTCTTCAACCACACGCTCGGCCGGCCGGACCTGGCCCGCAAGCTGATCCGGCTGCGCTGCCCCCGCAAGCTCCCGGTCGTGCTCAGCCCCGACGAGGCCGCGCGCCTGACCGCGGCCACGACCTGCCTCAAGCACCGGGCCGCGCTCTCGGTGGCGTATGGTGCCGGCCTGCGCGTGGCCGAGGTGACGTCGCTCAGGGTTGGCAACATCGACAGCCAGCGCATGCTGATCGTCATCGAGCGCGGCAAGGGAGGCCGGGGGCGCCACGCCATGCTCTCGCCGGGCCTGCTCGCCCTGCTCGGTCAGCTTGGTCTACGAGCATCTGCTGCATGAGGCCCCCTCGGAGGCCTGGATCGCGCGCTGCGCGGCGCAGATCGGCGGCGTGCTCGACGTGCTGGAGGCGGAGCGCGCCGGCTGCGCGGCGCCTTTCTGGTTCGGCGGGACGCCCGGCCATGCGGACATCGCCATGGCCTGCGCCCTGCGCTTCCTGGCGGAGGCGCATCCGGCGCTCCATGCACCCGGGCGCAACCCGCATCTCGCGGCTCATGCCGCGCGATGCGAGGGGATGGAGGCCTTCCGCGCCGTGGTGCAGCCTTTCGATCCACCGCGGAGGCGATCATGACGGCAGGGCCGCTCCGCCGCGCAATCAGGATGCGCCGCGCCGGACCGTGAGCACCGGGGTGGCCAGCGCTGGCCGCACGTCGATCGGGAAATGCAGCGCGGCGGCGACGAAGCCGGCGAGGGCCGTGGCCGTCCAGACCAGCGCGTAGGAGCCGGTGAGCTCGAAGACGAGGCCGCCCGACCAGGAGCCGAGGAAGGAGCCGATCTGGTGGCTGAGGAAGCAAAGGCCGAAGAGCGTGCCGAGGTGGCGCGTGCCGAAGACCTTCGCCACCAGCCCGCTGGTCAGCGGCACTGTGCCCAGCCACATCAGCCCCATCGCCGCCGCGAAGGCGAGAAGGACCGGTTGGCTCTTCGGTGCGAGGAAGAAGGCGAGGATGACGGCGCCGCGCAGCAGGTAGAGCCAGCCCAGCACCCTCTGCTGCGGCAGGTGCCCGCCCAGCCAGCCGCAGGCCCAGCTGCCGACCATGTTGAACAGTCCGATCACCGCCAGCGCCATGGCGCCCGCGCCCGCGGGCATGCCGCAGAGGCTGAGATAGGCGGGTAGGTGCGTGCCGATGAAGGCGAGTTGGAAGCCACAGGTGAAGAAGCCCAGGGTGAGCAGCAGGTAGCCACGATGCCCCAGGGCCTGCCGCACCGCCTTGCGCAGCGGCATGGCGGGCTCCGCCGCCGCGGCAGGATCGGGCGCGCGGCCGAGCAGCAGCCCCAGCGGCGCGGCCAGGACGAGGCAGGCGGCCAAGGCGAGCAGGGAGGCGGCGGTGCCGGAACCCTGCGCCACGCCCTGCGCCAGAGGCACGAACAGCGCCTGCCCGAGCGAGCCGCCCGCGCTGGCGAGGCCCATGGCCATGCTGCGCCGCTCCGCCGGCACGGCGCGGCCGAGGGCCGCCATCACCACGCCGAAGCTGGTGCAGCTGACGCCCAATCCGACCAGGACGCCCATGCCGACCACCAGAGCGGCCGTGGAGGCGGAGAGCGCGACGAGGGAGAGGCCTGCGGCGTAGAGGGCCGCCCCCAGTGCCACGACCGGTGCGGGCCCAAAGCGGTCCGATGCCGCGCCGGCGAAGGGTTGGGCGATGCCCCAGGTCAGGTTGTGCAGGGCGATGGCGAAGGCGATGAGGCCGAGGGAGTGGCCATACCCGCTCGCCAGCGGATCGAGGTAGAGGCCGAAGCTCTGCCGCGCGCCCATCGCGACGCTCATGACGGCGCCACCGGCGAGGATGACGGAGAGCGCGCCCATGGGCGCCCGCGCCATCATGCCCCGGTCTCCCGCAGCAGCGCGCCCAGCAACTCCGGGATGCGCGGATCCGTGCTGCGGCCGACATTGAAGCGTAAATGGCGGCTGGGCTGCCGGTTGGGCCGGAACAGTGCGCCGCCCGCCAGCACCAGCCCGTGGTCGCGCGCGGCGAGAACCAGGTCCTCCCGCGCACCCGGCGGTGCCTCGGCCCAGAGAAACATCCCGTCCTCCCCA
>DATCMG010000308.1:0-3702 GCA_036563555.1 Roseomonas sp.
CCGCTGGCTGGACATTGCTGGCATTGAGGATGGGGCGATCTTCCGCGCCGTGAACAAGACGGGAGTCGTGGGCGCTCCGCTCGTGGCCGGAGACGTGCCGCGCATCCTCAAGCGGGTGGCGGTCCTGGCTGAGATCAAGCCGTCCGGCGTCTCATACCAGCCGCCTCAGTCGTTGACCGGTGCGGAATCTTCTCCCAGGCGCTGGAAAGTAGCGGACTGCCGCCGGCCCGCCGGTCAGCAGCTAGGGCGGCTAGTATCAGACCCACCGCAGTGGTGGTCGCAGGTGCGAGCGTGTGCGGACATAGTTTGAAAACATGCCATACTGGGCAACGCCTCGGCCTGAAGCAGCGCGGCCTTCTTGCGCTTCCACCCTATCGCAGCAACACCAGCCCCAGCGCCCCGCCCCCCACCAGCGCCCAGATCGGCGAGAACTGGCTTCGCCAGGTGAAAAGCGCCGAGGCCGCGATGATCAGGACGGCCACCACCACCTCCATCACCGTGCCCCGCGCGGCAGCCGCGCCGGTGACGAGGCCGGTGGCCAGGATCAGCCCGATGGCGATGGGCACCAGCCCGGCCCGCAGCGCCGCCAGCCGCCAATCCCCCGCCAGGCGCTGCGTCAGCGTCGCCACTGCCCAGGCCAGGATGAAGGTCGGGCCGAGAAAGCCCAGCAGGCTCACCGCCAACCCCTGCGCGCCGGCCACATGCCAGCCGATCACCGCAACGAAGAGCACGTTCGGCCCAGGCGCCGCCGAGGCCAGCGCGTAGCCCTGGCTGAAGGTCGCGTCGGTCATCCAGCCGCGGAGTTCCACCACCTCGCGGTGCATCTCCGGCACGGCGGCATTGGCGCCGCCCACGGCGAGCAGGGAGAGCTTGAGGAAAAAAAGGAAAAGATCCCAGGCGGCGGGGGTCATCCGGCCCTCCGCATGCGCCAGACCACGGCGGCGATGGAAATGGGGCCGAGGACCAGCACGATTACCGGCAGCGGAACCCGGAACCAGGCGGCGGCGAAGGTCGCCACCAGCCCGATGGCGATCAGCTCGGGTGGTGGGCGCAACCGGCCGGACATGCGGAAGGCATTGCCGATCACCATCCCCGCCGCCGCGCAGGCCAGCCCGTGCATGAATGCGGAGACATGCGGGTTGTCGGCGAAGCCCTGCCACAGCAGCACGAGCGACATCAGCACGATCAGCGGCCCGACATAGAGCCCCCCCGTCGCGGCGAAGGAGCCGGGAAGCCCGGCGAAGCGCCGCCCGATCATGACGGCCGCATTGCCCACATTGGGGCCGGGCAGGACCTGGCCGAGGCCCAGCACCTCGGCATAGTCGCGCTCGGTCATCCAGCGGCGCTCCTCCACCAGGGCGCGGCGTACCCAGATCTGGGCGCCGCCGAAACCCATCAGCCCCGCCTTGGCGAAGGCGGCGAAGAGCTGGGCGGCATTAGGAGGCGGGTTGAGGGGCGGCTCGTCAGCCAGGATCGCGAATTTCTCGGGCACGGGCGCAAAATCCGCCCGTCGCGGGCCGGCGGCAAGGGGGGCGGGCTGCACGAGCAAAGAAGGCGGTTCAACGTGGCGCGGCAGCGCGGGCCAAGCGGTCGTTGATCGCCTCGCCCAGCCCTTCCGGCGGCACGGGCATGGCCGCGATTCCGCGCAACCCGCGCCGCGCGCCCTCTGCATCCAGCCAGCGCAGGCCGGCGAAGAGGCGCGCGGCGGCCTCGGCGGGATCGGCCGCCTCGGAGAGATTCCAAACGGCGCCGGCACCGGGTAGCGGCGGACCGAAGGCGAGCAGCGCCTCATCCGGCCCGACATCCCGCGCACCCAGCCGCACGGGCAGCGCGGGCGCGTAATGGGACAGCATCATGCCGGGTGAGCGAAGCGCCTCCTCCTCCGCCCCGGCGAGGCCGGGACGGGCCAGGGGGCCAAGCAGCGCCTCGATCGCCTCTGCCGTCACGCCGCCCGGGCGCAACAGCACGGGGCGGGCGCCGCTCAGGTCCAGCACCGTGCTTTCCACCCCGACGGCGCAGGGGCCTCCATCGAGCACGGCCGCGATCCGGCCCGAAAGCCCCTCCAGCACATGATCCGCCGTGGTGGGAGAGACACCACCGGAGCGGTTGGCGGAGGGCGCCGCGACCGGCCTGCCCGCGGCCCGCAGCAGGGCCAGCGCCAGCGGATGGGCGGGCACGCGCACCGCGAGCGTATCCAGCCCGGCGCCTGTCAGGTGGTCGATCCGGCTGGTCGCGCGGCGCGGTAGCACCAGGGTCAGCGGACCCGGCCAGAAGCGGGCGGCGAGGCGCGCGGCGTGGTCATCCGGCACCACCTCGGCGAAGGCGGCCTCCACATCCGGGAAATGGCTGATCAGCGGGTTGAAGCTCGGCCGGCCCTTCGCCGCATAGATGGCGGCGACCGCCCGGCCATTCGTGGCATCGGCGCCGAGCCCATAGACCGTCTCGGTCGGGAAGGCGACGAGCGCTCCCTCCCGCAGCAGGGCCGCGGCGCGCTCGATCCGGCCGGGCGGCAGCCGCTCGGTCATGCCCCCTGGGCCAGGAAGGGATGGTTCTCGAAGCCCGGCTTGCCGTAGCGGAGCGGCGCGTTCTCGAAGCTGGCCACCCGGCCGCCCGCGGCCTCCAGCACGGCCTGCGGGGCGGCGGTGTCCCATTCCATCGTGCGGCCGAAGCGGGGGTAGAGGTCGGCCGCACCCTCCGCCAACCGGCAGAACTTCACGGCGGAGCCGATCTTCTCGACATGGGCGATCCTCCGCCCCTCCAGGAACCGGTCCAGCCGCGGATCGTCGGAATAATGGCGGGATGCGAGGACCGTCGCGCCCTCCGCCGGGACGGGGCGGGCGCGGATCGGGCGCTGGCCCGAGGCGTCGCGCTTCCAGGCAAGGCCCAACGGCACGATGCCGCCGAAAATCTCCATCGTCGCCGGCACGGCAACCGCCCCGAGATGCGCGCGGTCCCCGGACACCAGCCCGACATTCACGGTGAAGCTGTCATAGCCCTTGGCGAATTCCCGCGTGCCGTCCAGCGGGTCCACCAGCCAGTATCGCTCGGCCAGGGTGGTCACCAGGCCGGCCGCGACCTCCTCCTCCGCCACCACCGGGATGCCCGGCGTCGCGGCGCGCAGCCCCTCGACGATCAGCGCCTCCGCCACGCGGTCCGCCTCCGTCACGGGGGAGGCATCGGTCTTGCTCTCCACGGCGAAGCCGGCGGCGCGGATGGCGTTGATGGCGTGGGCGGCGCGCTCGGCCAGGGTGGCGGCCAGGGCGAGCAGGTCTTCGTCGGTCATGGAATGGGAATAGCCCGTGCGGGGGGCGGAGGGGCACCCCCCGGCGCCGCATCCTCAGGGCGCCATGGGCAACACCCGCCCGGTGCGCGCCACATGCGCCACATCCGGCCGCCCATGCTCCTCCGCCTGGCGCGCGGCGGCATCCCAGTCATAGGCCACCGCGCGCAGTTCGGCGCTCCAGCCCAGCTCCGTCCGCATCGCCAGGGCGTAGCGCGCATGGGGGCTTCCGGCCTCCATGACATGCGGCACCGGCTCCGCGTCGCGATAGGCCGGCAGGCCGACGCTGCCCGGATTGACCACCAGCACGCCACCGGCCGTCACCGCGCGTGGCGTGTGCGTATGGCCGCAGAGCACCAGCCGCGCCGCGCCGATTCCGTCGAGGCGCGGCAGGATGGCATCCAGTGGGGCCAGGGTCGGCC
>DATCMG010000320.1:0-4297 GCA_036563555.1 Roseomonas sp.
TGGGGTTCCGTCAGGCACATGGTGCCGTTCCATGCGGCGGAGACGAGCGGCGGCAGAAGGCGGGCGGCCTGATCGGGGGTGGCGTGATGGGAAAGGAGCTCGACGGCGCCCGCCGTCAGCAACGGCATGAGCGCGAAGGCCATGTCGGCGGAGGAGGCGAGTTCCAGCACCGCCCCCCACATCGCGTGGGGAAGGCCCTGGCCGCCATGCCCGGTGGGGACGGCGACGCCCTGCCAGCCGGCCTCGCGCCAGTCCCGAAGCAGCGCGGCGTAATGCGGTGGGGTGCGGACGCGGCCATTCTCCAGCACGCAGCCGGCGCGGTCGGCCTCTGTCCGGCCGGGGGCGATGCGCTCCTCGGCGAAGCGCGAGGCCTCATCAAGGATGGCGGTCACGTCCTCCTCTGTCAGGGGCGTTCCGAGCCGCGCCGAGAGGGCGGGCAGGCCGTGCAGGCGGTTCAGCGCGAGGGCGAGGGCTTCGGCGGAGGTCATGCCGCGACATCCCGGCCCGGCGCGGGACCGCCGGCGGCCCAGCCCGGCAGGGCGGCCATGCGGGCGGGGTCGTCCAGCGCGGCGGCGACGGCGCGGCCCAGCACCGGGCCGAACTTGAAGCCATGGCCGGAGAAGCCGCTCATCACCACGCATTGCCCAGAAAGGGGTTCGATCACGAAGCGCTCTTGCGGCTCCACGTCGTAGTAGCAGGCGCGGGCCTCGACCACGCGATAGGCTTCCGCATGGCGCAGTCGCGGCAGGGCGAGGGCGAGGATGGCGTCGCGCTCCTCCGCCGTGGCCGGGCGCGGGTCATCGGCATCGCCTTCGCAGGAGAAGCGGTGGTCGCCGATCTTGAGGCCTGTGCCGGCAACAGGGGGCACGGCGTAGAAGCCCCCGGCTTCCGAGAGGTCCAGCACCATGGGCGCGCGGGTCCAGGCCTCCCGGTGCTGCTCCGGCGGATCGAGATAAACGAGGATCTGGCGCGAGGGCGTGACGCGGGCGGCCAGCCCGGGCAGCAGACGCGGTGCCCAGGGCCCGGCGGCGATGACGAGGTGGTCACCTTCCAGCACCCGGCCGTCGGAGAGGGCAAGGCGTGCGCGGGCGGGGTCGATCCCCGTGGCGCGGGCACGGAGGAAAAGCGTGCCGCGGGCTTCCAGATGGCGAGCAAGGGCGGCGACGATGCGCCGCGCCATCAGTACGCCGCCGCGCGGGGCGAGGAAGGCCTCGGACAGCCCCTCGGGCCGCAGCCAGGGGAAGCGCTGGGCCAGGTGGCCGGCGGAGAGGTCCTCGAACACATGCGCGTCGCCGCGCAGGGCGTGGCGGCTGGCGGCGAACCAATCGGTCTCGGGCGCGGGACCGCCGGCAAGGGCCAGCACGCCGGTTTCGGCATAGGGGCGCTCGCCGATCGCGTCGAAGAGGGCATCCCAGGCGGCATAGGCCTCGTCGACCATCCGCATATAGCCGGTGGCGGCGCCATAGGCGTGGCGGATCAGGCGGTGATCATCCACCGAGGAACCGCGTGGGTTCGGCACCTCGTCCTGCTCGACCACGGTCACGCGGTGGCCGGCGGCCTCCAGCGCCCAGGCGGTCGAGAGGCCCATGATCCCGGCCCCGAGGACGAGCGCGTCTGCCATCGGCGCATCCTGCGCCAGCGCGGGGCCGGGTGGAACCCGGTGCCGAACGCCACGCGTGACCGGAAGCGATGGGTTTCCATCAGATCGCGGGCAGCAGCGTGGCGCCTCCCGTCATCGTCTCGCCCGTCGCAAGGCGGCGCATGTCGCCGAGTGGCGCGAGGGATGGGCGATTCGCCACATCGGGCACATGGCTCACCGGTTCCGCGCAGATCACGCCGGCACCATGCGGCGCGAAGACCTGGATGTTCCGCGACCACGCCTCCTCGCCGCGCAGGTTGAAGGCGGCGCCACCGAGATCGAGGCGCGCAATGCCATCCCAGCCGGTGAAATGGGTGTCGAGGCCGGCAAAGGCCTCCTCCCCGCCATCGACGCCCGCCGAGGGCACGGATTCGATCGGCAGGTTGCGGTCATCGCGGGTGAGAGCGCCGGTCGCGCGGAAGGACAGGCGCGTGCCGGCGGGGCGGATGAAGAAAGGATGCCAGCCGGTGCCGAAGGGGGTTGCATCCGGCCCCCCATTCGTGACGGAGAGGGTAATGGCGAAACCCTCCCCCAGCTTCACCTCCATCCGCGCGAAATAGTGGTAGGGCGCCTCGTCGATGGATTGCACCAGCACGGCGCGGTCGGGCGAGGCGCTTTCCACCTGCCACGGGCGCTCGCGCGAGATCCCATGCAGCGCCGTGCGCTCCGCAACGCGGTTGCATGGGAAATGGTGGACGCCGCCGGGATGCGGCAGGCGGCCCTGATCCAGGCGGTTGGTCCAGGGCAGCATGAGGAAGGCGCCGGCCCAGTTGTCATTGGGATCGGCACCCGCCGGCAGCGGAAGCAGCACGTCCCGCCCGGCATGGGTCAGCACGGCCAGCGCGCCGCCACGCTCAGGCAGCAACGCGGCGCGCCAGGCACCGCCCGCGATTTCGAGCATGGGCGCTCAGTCCAGCGAGAACTGGTCCTTCGGCGAGGGCTTTTCGCGCGTGTAGTCCATCGCGGTGTAGCCGCCGCCCTGGTAGCGCTCCGTCACCGGATCGCCGGAAAGCTTGCCGCCGACCTTCTCGCGGAAGGGCTCGGCGGAATCCTGCGGCTCCCAGCCGATGCGGTCCCGGTGGTCCTTGCCCCAATATGTCGCGGGGTTGTTCGAGGCGCCCCAGACCACCGCATGGCCGATCCGCGGCGCGGCGAGGAACTTCTCCATCAGCCGCGCAAGGTCGGCATAGGACAGCCAGGTAGAAAGCATCCGCGCATCCACCGGCTCGGGGAAGGAGGAGCCGATGCGGAGGTTGAGGTTCTCCACCCCATGCTTGTCCCAATACATACGGCCCATCAGCTCCCCATAGGCCTTGGACAGGCCGTAGAAGGTGTCGGGCCGGAAGGCGCAATCGGCATCCAGCAGCTCCCCATTGCCGGCCGGGCGCTCGTGGAAGCCGATGGCGTGATTGCTGCTGGCGAAAAGGACGCGGGCCTTCTCGCGCCGTGCCGCCTCATAGATATGGTACAGGCCGCGGATATTGGGGCCCAGCACCACCTCGAAAGGGTGCTCGGTGCTGATGCCCCCGAAATGCAGGATGGCCTGGCAGCCCTCGGCGAGGCGGAGGATGGCCAGGCCGTCGTTCAGGTCCGCCTTGGTGAAGCTCGCGCCCTCCGGCACCTCGTCTGGGAAGGGGGAGATATCGGTCAGGCGCAGCTTCCAGCCGGCCGAGGCCAGGGCGGGCACGAGGGCGCGGCCGAGATTGCCGGACGCCCCGGTCAGCAGAACGGGGCGGGTCTTGGCAGCGCTCATGGCATCTTTCTTCCTGGGGAGATCGCAGGGCGCATCGTGGCGCGGCCCGGCGGCGGCGTGAAGCGCCCCCGGGCCGCGGCCTTTGCCTAGCTACCGTAGCCGAGGGCGAGGCGCGGGATGGTGAGGGAGATGGCCGGCCAGTAGGTGGTGAGGGCCAGCGCCACCACAATGGCCGCGTAGAAGGGCACGATCGTCTTCATCACCTGCTCGATCGGGATCCGCCCGATCGCACAGCCGACGAAGAGCACGGCGCCTACCGGCGGTGTCGTCAGCCCCATGCCGAGGTTCATCATCATCACCATGCCGAATTGCACGGGATCCATGCCGATGGCGGTGACGACCGGCAGGAAGATCGGGGTGGTGATCAGGATCAGCGGCGCCATGTCCATCACGCAGCCCAGCAGAAGCAGGGCGACGTTGATCATCAGCAGGATGATGATGGGGTTGTCGCTGATGGACAGCATCGCCTGCGTCAGCAGATCGGCGAACTGGTACAGCGCCAGCAGATAGGCGAAGGCGCTGGCCGTGCCGACCAGCAGCATGACGATGGCCGTGGTGCGGACCGAGGCCGCGACCGAGATCTTGAAGTTTTCCCAGGTCAGGCCGCGATAGACGAGCAGCGTCACCAGCACCGCCCAGATGGCACCGAAGGCCGCACTCTCGGTCACGGTGAAGATGCCGGACAGAACGCCGCCCAGGATGATCACCGCCGTCATCATGCCGGGCAGCGCATCGACGAAGCTCCAGGCCAGCGCCCGGAACCCCGCCCAGGGCTCGGCCGGGTAGCCCCGCTTCACCGCGAGGATATAGGCCGTGATGGCGAGGCAGAGGCACATCAGCACACCAGGCACGATCCCCGCCAGGAAGAGCGCCGAAACCGAAATCCCGCCGCCCGCCGCCAGCGA
>DATCMG010000327.1:0-3681 GCA_036563555.1 Roseomonas sp.
GCTGGGCTCCGTGGATGTCCATCAGGAGAACCTGATCGCGGCCGGCGAGCATCCCGTTCTGATCGACGCCGAATGCCTCCTATCCGCTATGCCCGAGGCGCAGGAGCACGGGCTTGGCCTGATCCGCAGCGGCCTGCTGCCCGCCTGGTCCTTTGCCGGGCGCTCCGGCCTGCCGCGTAACACCGGCGGGTTGGGCCCAGAGCCGTATCCGGGCGCCGCCGGGCGCCGTCACCTGCCGGTGCTGAACGGGCAGGTGGCTGACATCCGCGCCCATGTCGACGCGGTACGGCAGGGCTTCACCGCCACGACGGCCGGGTGGCTGGCGCGGCGGGATTGGTTGCTGGACGCCGCCGCTTCGCCGTTGCAGGCACTACAGGGCGCCCGCATTCGCTTCGTGCCGCGACAGACCCAGGCCTACGCCCTGGTGCTGCGCAGCGCTGCCACCCCCACCGGGCTGTCCGATGGCCGCGCCTTCGGCATTCGCCTGGACGCCTTGGCGCGCGGACGCCTGGAGACCTCGCCGCCGGCGCCCGAGGCAGAACTGGTCGCGGCGGAGCGCGAGGCGCTGGCCCGCCTGGACATCCCCGCCTTCGAGCTGCGGACCGACAGCACGGACGTCCATCTGCGCGGGGGCGGCCCGACCGGGTTTCATGTGCCACGGCCGGCCTGGCCGGCATTGCGCGCGCGCCTGGCAGAGATGAGTGAGGCGGAGGTGGCGGCGCAGGCCTCGTTGCTCGCATTGGCCCTTGCCGCGCCGTCGCCGGTGCCGCCGCTGCCAGATGCGCCTGTGGGATCGGATGCGTTGCTCATCGAGGCGGCGCGACAGATCGCGCAGGCCCTGGTGGACGAAGCGCTGCCCGGACATGATGGTGCCCCTGCCTGGCTCGGGCCGGAGCTGGATGCCGGCCTGGAGCAGGTGCGGGACAACCTGCAGCACGACCTGTATGGCGGGACCGCGGGGATCGCCCTGTTCCTGGCCGCTGCCGCCCGGCTGGCGGGTGCGGCGCGGGGCGGTCCGCTGGCTCTGGCCGCCCTCGCCTCGCTGCCCCGCCGTTTCCGCAATGCGGATGGCCTCGGCTACGGGCGCGGGCTGGGCGGGATGCTGACTGCGCTGGTGCACGGCGCCGCGCTGCTGGGTGCGCCCGCGCTGCTGGATCAGGCGCTGGCCCTCGCGGTCCGCGCCCCAGCGATTGCCGCAACCGGGCGGGACGACCTGCTGCAGGGGCGCCCTGGCGCCATCCTCGCGCTGCTCATGCTGCACGAGGCCACGGGGGAGTCCGCGCCGCGCGACGCGGCCATCGCCCTGGGCCAGGCCTTGCTGCCGCGGCTGGAGGGGCTGCCGCCCGCCGCGCTGCTGGGCACCGGGCTGACCGGGCTCTCGCACGGGGCCTCCGGCATCGCCCTGGCCATGCTGGCCCTGCACGAATGCACGGGGGCCGCGGTCTGGCAGGGCCCCGCCCTGGCCGGCTTCGCCGTGGAGCGGCGGCAATTCGACCGGCAGGCCGCGAACTGGCCGGACCTGCGGCACAAGGCGCCGGCGCGGGTCTTCGGCGGGTCCTGGTGCCACGGCGCGCCCGGCATCGCCCTGGCGCGGCTGGCGGCGCTGCGGGCGCTGCCGGAAGGGCAGCCGGACCGGGCGGCGCTGCGCGAGGAGGCGGAACTGGCCCTTGCCACCACCGCCACGCTGGGCGAGGCGATCGATGACGGCCTGTGCTGCGGCACCGCCGGCAGGGCGGAGGTCCTGCTGCTGGGTGGGATTGGGCTGGGCCGGCCGGATCTTCTCACCGCCGCTCGGAGGATGATGGAAGGGGTGCTCCGGCGCGGTGTGGGAGATGCCTATCGCCTGCGTCCCGCGCGGCCGGCGGGGCCCGTCAACCCAAGCCTGTTCACGGGCCGGGCCGGCCTCGGCTACCAGGCGCTGCGGATCCTGGCGCCCACCGCTCTACCCAGCCTGCTTCTGCCCCGTTTCCCGCAGCCCGGCCCGATCGGCACCCGCAGGGACATTCCACCCGCATGACGCATGGCCGCCTGACCCGCGGGGCCGGCACCTCGATCCTGTTCCTGTGCCTTGCCCTGGCGGCGCTGTCCCCCGCGGCGCGCGCGCAGACGCTGCAGCAGGCCCTGGCGCAGGCCTATAACGCCAATCCGGCCTTGCTGGCCGCGCGGGCGCAGTTGCGGGCGGTGGACGAGGCCGTGCCGCAAGCGCTGAGCGGCTGGCGTCCCAGCGTGACGATCACCGGATCCTACGGCGCGACGGATGCGCGCAGCCGCACCCGGATGCCCGGCGCGGAAGGGCAGCCCTTCAGCACCTTCCGGGACACGAGCATAGCGCCCGCCACCGGCGCGGTGGTGCTCAGCCAGCCTCTGTTCCAGGGCGGCAGGACCACCGCGGCCACGGCCCAGGCCGAGAGCCAGGTGCTGGCCCAGCGCGCCCGCCTGCTGGCGACGGAGCAGCTAACGCTGCTGAACGCGGTCCAGGCCTATGTGGACGTGGTGCGTGGCCAGGAGGTGCTGCGCCTCAACGACAACAACCTCCGGGTGCTGGAGCAGCAGCGCATTGCGACGGAGCGGCGCCTCCGGGCCGGCGAGGTGACACGCACCGACTCCCTGCAGGCCGAGGCGCGGCTGGCCCTGGCCATAGGCAGCCGTGAGGCGGCGGCGGCGGCGTTGGAATCCTCGCGCGCCGCTTACCAGCGATTCGTGGGGGCGCCGCCCGGCACGCTGGTGGCACCCCAGCCGCTAAGGCCGGTCGCGCCCACGGAACGGGCCCTGCGGGAGGCCGCTGGGACGGAAGGTCCCGCCGTCGCCGCCGCGCTGTTCGACGCTGCCGCCGCCCGGCACGCGGTGCGGGTGCAGGCGGCGCAGCTCCTGCCGCAGCTCAGCCTGCAGGCGCAGGTCTTCCGCAACGACAATAGCGGCCTGCGCGGCAGCCGTGGCACCGGGCAGTCCGCCGGCGTCACCCTGTCGGTGCCGATCTACCAGGGCGGTGCCGAATATGCCTCGGTGCGCCAGGCGCGGGAGCTGGAGCAGCAGGCCTTGCAGCTTCTGGACGACCAGCGGCGCCAGGCAATGCAGCAGGGCACGGATGCCTGGCATGCCTGGCAGGCGGCCGGCGCCCAGGCGGATGCCGCCCGGCGAGCCATCCGCGCGGCCGAGGGCGCGCTCTACGGCGTGCAGCGGGAGGCGCTGATCGGCGGCCGCACGACGCTGGACGTGCTGAACGCCGAGCTGGAGTTGCTGAACGCGCGGATCGCCCAGGTGCAGGCCGTCGCGACGCTGGTGACCTCGTCCTACGCGCTGGCGGCCTCCGTGGGGCGCCTGACGGCCGCCGGCCTCGGGCTGCCGGTGACACCTTATGACTGGACCACCCATTATCACGCGGTCCGGAATAGCTGGATCGGGTTGGGCAACTGAAGCAGGCAGGTCAGGCCACCTGCCGGTCCGCCAACCGGGCGAACAACCCGCCCTGCTGCATCAGCGCATCGTAGCTGCCCTGCTCGACGATCCTTCCCTGGTCCAGCACCACGATCCGATGCACATCGCGGATGGTGCTGAGGCGATGCGCCACCACGATGCGGGTGACGTTCAGCCGATCCAGGCTTTCCTTCACCTGCGCCTGGGTGGCGTTGTCCAGCGCGCTGGTCGCCTCGTCGAACAGCAGAAGCCGTGGCTTGCGCACCA
>DATCMG010000331.1:0-7167 GCA_036563555.1 Roseomonas sp.
GCACGAACTGGCCGGAGGCGAGATCCCGGAAGCCATCTCCCGCCGGCTCGATCCCGAAGCTCTCGCCGGTTCCGAGCGAGTGCACCAGCACGGGGCAGCGGCCGGTACGGCGGCGATGCACCTCCACCGCGATGATTCGCCTGACATCCGGGTCCATTCCCGCCTCCCTGCCGGCCGGCGGTGCGATAAGCCCGTCCATCACGCACCCCGTTGCCCCAGCACGGCGATGGCATCGACCTCCACCACCAGCTCCGGCGCGACGAGGGCGTTCACGCCGACGAGCGTGGAGCAGGGCATCGGATCGGAGAAGAACTCCCGCCGCGCCGTGCCGATGGCCGCCCTGTCCTCGATGCGGGTGAGATAGATGGTCACCTTCACGATGTCGGCCGCCTTGCCCCCGGCGGCCTCGATCAGCGCGATCACCTTGCGAAAGCTGTGCCGGGCCTGATCCAGCGCGCTGCCATCGCCGAGCACGCCGCCACCCGGCGCGCCGGCATGCTGGCCGGAGATGTGCACGGTGTTCCCGACCGCCAGGCATTGGGAGAAGATCTCCCCCGGCGGCTCGGGCACTGCCGGGGTGGTCACCTTGCGGATGGCCATGCGCGTCAGGCCTTGCCGGCCGCGCGCAGCTCCGTCAGCTGCTTCCGCGCCACTTGCGCCAGATGGCGTCGCAGGCGGATCAGCCCGGCATCGTGCTGGTAGAGCATCTCGAACTTCTCGAGGCCCGGGCGGCAGCCCTGCAATATCTCCCGGTCCTGTTCCAGCACGGCCCAGTGCCGCGGCTCCATGCGCGTCTTGTAAAGGAAGCGCCACACATCGCGCCGCCAGCCCTGCACCTTGCGGACGCGCCAGAAGAAGCAGGCGGTCCAGTTCTCGTCGATCGGGCAGCCGAAGGAGATGATGCCGAAATTGCCGCCTGGCCCGCCGGAGGGCGGATAAGGGATTTCCAGCCGGACATAGAGCGCGTTGTCGTCGACCAGCTCGGACCAGTCGAAGTTCACGTCCCGCTGGCCCTCCTTCTCGAAGAAGAAGCCCTTTTCAGTGTCGCGCGTAATGAAATGCGCTTCGGTGTCGCCCTGATACATAGTGTGGGAGTTCGCGTGCAGAAACGTCCCGTGCATCGGGTCCATGTTGTTGTCGTAGAGGTAGCGCCAGAACATTTCCCAATCGGTGTAGCAGAGGATCGCCTCGTACTCGCCGCCCGCGAGTTGTGAGGGAGGGGTGAAGGGCTCGGGCTCCTCATGCAGCGCATCGCCGAACCAGACGAAGACGGCGCCGGCGATCTCCTGCGAAGGATAGGTCTTGACCGCCTTCTTGCCCTCCAGCGGGCAGCCGGGCTGGCCGGGCACGCTGAGCACGGTGCCGTCCGTGCCGACCTCCACACCGTGGTAATTGCAGCGGATGCGGTCGCCCTCGTTCAGCCCGCGCGAGAGCGGCACGGCGCGATGCGGGCAGCGATCGGCCTGCACGCGGATCGTGCCGGTATGGTCTCGCCAGAGCACGATCTTCTCGCCCAGCCGCGTCAGCCCGACGGGTTTGCCGCCGGTCTGCACGAAGCGGGAGGGAAGGACAGGCCACCAGCGGTTCCGTACGCCAAGCATCAGGTAGTCGCGGATCTCCGCCTCGGTCACCGGGGCGGTGCCGCCGGGCGCCGCGTTGCGCGTGGTGCCGGGGCGGGGGAGGGTGGTCGCGCTCATCGCATCAGGCTCCCAGCTCATGGATCAGGGCCTGGAAGCCCTCGGCGGTCCAGGCGCCACCTGTCGGCGGGCGCACGCGGGAGCGGTTCAGGGCGGCGACGAGATCGTCCAGCTCCCAATGGCCCTTGGCGAAGGCGGCTTCGATCGTGTCGGCCAGGTCGGATTCCCAATCCGTAACGGGGCGGGGAAGGGTCTGGCGCGCTTCGAGATAGGGGAACTGATAGGTGTTGTTCACGATGCCTTCTCCTCTCGCCCGTTGCTCCTTTGGGCTTTCCACTCACGCGTCAGGCGTTCCCGCACCGGCACGAAGTCGTAGGTCGGGAAGAATTCGGTGGAGAACACGCCCCAGGCGGAGCGCTCGATCTCGATATTGACGCGGTTCAGCAGGGCCGGGGGCAGGCGCAGCATCACGATCTGGCCGAGCCCCATGGCGACCGTCCAGCTCACGATCTCGCAGCCCTCTGGCGGAAAGCGGTCCCACCAGGCGCGCTCGGCCAGCCTGCCCTGGATCTGGTCGATGTTCTGGGACTGATCGTGCTTGAGAAAGATGGTCAGCAGGATCTTCGGTTCTTCGCTCATCGGCGCGCTCACAGGTCCAGCACCAGCCGGGGCGACTTCGCGCGGGAGACGCAGCACATCATGGTCTGGTTGGCTGCCCGTTCGGCGGAGGAGAGAATGCTGTCGCGGTGGTCGACCTCTCCCTCCAGAACGGGCACTTCGCAAGTGCCGCAGATGCCCTGCTCGCAGGAGCAGGGAACCTCGACGCCGGCCTCGTTCAGCACCTGCAGCACGCTACGGTTCTTCGGCACGGTGAGGATGAGCCCGGTTTGGACGCATTCCACCTCGAAGGTGTCGGAGGCCTCGCCTTCCGGCCGGGCCCGGGCCGTGAACCACTCGAAGCGCACGCTACCCTCGGGCCAAGCCGTGGTCGCCTCCTCCACGGCCAACATCAGCCGCTCGGGGCCGCAGCAATAGAGGAGCGTATCCGGCCGGGCGTCGCGCAGATGCGCGGCTACGTCGAGCCGCGTGCCCTCCTCGCTGGCATGAACGGACACCTCTCCACCCAGCATGCGCGCCTCCCGGATGAAGGGGGCATCGGCGCTACGCGGGGTGCAGAGCAGCAGGGACCAGGGCGCGCCAGCCGCCGTGGCGGCGCGCATCATCGGCAGCAGGGGCGTGATGCCGATCCCGCCGGCCACGAAGAGGTAACGTGGCGCGGGCTCGAAGGCGAAATTGTTGCGCGGCAGGCCAAGCATGACCACCACGCCGGGGCGCAACTCGCCCCGATGGATGAAGCGCGAGGCACGACCGCCCTTCACGTCGCGCACCGCGATCCGGTAGGTCGTCCGGTCCGCCGGATCACCGCAAAGCGAGGATTGGCGGATCGTGCCATCGGGCAGGTGCAAGTCGACATGCGAGCCTGGTTCGAAGGGCGGCAGCTCGCGCCCGTCCTCCGCCTCGAATTCAAGGGAGATGACGCCCGGGGCCTCCCAGGTCATGCGCCGGAGCAGGGCGGGGAAGGTCTGCGCGGTGGCGCCCTGCGGAGCGCTGGCGGTGATCGCGTTCATGCGGCAAGCCCTGTCCAGGGATGCGGCTGCCCCGAGGTGCCGAGATAGAAGGATTTCTGGCGCGTCCAGGCGCGCAGGCCCTGGCGGCCCTTCTCGCGCCGCTCGCGCCATGTGCCGCCGACGAAAACGCGGCCGTCGGATGGCCCGATATCCTGCATCCCGGCCATCAGCGGACGCTTCCCGCGGCCCCGGCGGGCGGGCCGGCAAAGCTTTCGGCAAAGGGGCCGATGGAGGTCATGTCCACCTCAAGCACGCAAGGGCCTTCAGTGGCCAGGGCACGGTCCAGCGCGGCCTCGAAGCCCTCGATCTCCGAGACTTTCTCATGCGCGAGTTGGATTGAACGGCAGAGCAGACCGAAATCGGGCGTCAACAGGTCGGCATAGTTGCGGCGGCCGTTGTACTGGGCGTCCTGGATGTTGCGGATCACGCCGTAGCCGCCATCATTCATCAGGATGAAGACGATGTTGGCGCCCATATCGGCGGCGGTGGCCAACTCGCCGATCATCAGCATGGCGCCACCATCGCCCACCAGCGCAATCGTTTTCGCCGCCTCCCCGGCCATGGAAGCGCCGATGGCCATGGCGATGCCCTGACCGATGCCGCCACCCAGCGCATGCACGCCCAGATGCGGCGCCGCGATCTGCACATAGCGGTTGCCGAAGGTGCTGTTGGAGAGCGTCACGTCGCGCACGAAGGGGTGCCGCCCGGCCGGCACCCGCGCCAGCAGCGCGTCCGCGATGACCTGATAGGGACCGAGCGCCACCCGCAACGCGCCTTCGGAGATGGCGCGCGCAATGGCGACGTCGTGCAGGAAGGTGGGATCGGCCGCCAGCGCCTTGGGCAGACGCGCCAGCAATCCTTCCAGCACCAATCGTGCATCGCCCGCGATGAACATGTCGACGGGGTAGTTGCGCCCGGCCTGGGTGGCGTCGGCATCCACCTGCACCAGCGGCTTCGGCAGGGGCATGGCGTTGTTGCGCGTCTCGTTCCCGCGCAGGCGGGAACCGACGACGATCATCAGGTCGGCGCGGCCATAAAGGGCCTGCGCCTCCGGAGTCATGTTGAAGGCACCAAGGGAACGGGGATGATCCTCCGGTACCACGGCGCGGCCCTGGGTGGTGGTCACGGCCGCGAAGCCGCGATTGACGAGGGCTGTTGCAGCATCGACCGCGTTGCGGGAACCACCGCCCAGCCACAGCATCGGTCGCTCCGCGCGCAGGATCATCTCCGCCAGGGCATCGAGTTGCGCGGGGTCGGGCAGCATCGGCGCGATGTTAAGGCTGGCCGGCAGGGTACGGCTTGGCACCTTCACGCGCTGCACATCCACCGGAATTTCCAGCGACACCGGGCCGGTTGGTGCCGTCAGCGCGCAGCGGGCGGCGGCGAGCAGCGCATCCACCACCCCGGAAGGCTCCCAGGCGCGGATATAGGACTTGCTGATGGCCTTCAGCATATCGGGCTGGCGCGGCACGTCATGGATGGCGGCGCGGTCGCGGTCCATGAAGGCGCGGTCCACGGTGGTGGTGATATGCAGCACGGGGGAGCCGGCGGTCAGCGCCTCCACCTGCGATCCGGCGGCATTGCCCGCGCCGGTGCCGGTGGAAGTGATGACGACACCCAGGCCGCGCGACACGCGCGCATGAGCATCGGCCATGTTCATCGCCCCGGCCTCGCCGCGCGCGGGCACGAAGCGGATGCGGCCCTGGCGCGCGATCGCGTCCAGGATCGGCATGTTGTGAATCGAGATCACGCCGAAGACGGTGGTGACGCCGAGATCGGCCAGGGCCCGCGCGATCAGGTCGCCCACCGGCTCCTCTGTGGTCAGGCGCGTCGCGGCGATGGGGGAATGGTCCATGATGCGTCTCGTCAGATGTGCCGCGACACGCCGCCCGAAACCTCCAGGCTGGCGCCGGTAACGTAGCTCGCAGCCGGCGAGCCGAGGAACAGGATGGCCCGGGCGGGCTCTTCCGGCCGTCCGAGGCGGCCGAGCGGGATGCCCTTCTTCGCGGCCAGCGCGCCGAACCAGGCCCCGCGCGTCTGGGCGCGATCCTCGCGCGCCTCATAGCGGCGCTGCCACTGGCCGGAGTCCACAAGGCCGAGAAGGATGGAATTCACCCGGATCTTCGGCGCGAATTCCGTCGCCAGCGACTTCAGCAGGCTCTGCACGCCCGCACGCGCGGCCGAAGTGCAGACCATGTGCGATTCCGGCTGCAACGCCAGCAACGAATTAACGCCGACGATGGCCGGCATTTCCGCCTTCTCCAGCAGCGGACGGAAGGCACGCAGCGGCAGGACCTGGGAGAAGAACTTCAGCTCCAGCTCATCCCGCCACGCCTCGTCGGTCGTATCGGTGAAGGTGGAGACGCGGCCCTGGCCGGCATTGTTCACCAGCAGGTCCAGCGCGCCGCCACCCCAAGCCGTGACGGCCGCGGCGAAGCTCTCGACCTCGTCGCGCTTCAGCACGTCGCAGCGCTGCGCGAGAAGCCGGTCCCCGCCGCCGAGAGCCTCGCGCGCGGCATCCAGCCTGCCGGCATCGCGCCCGCAGATGGCGACACGCGCCCCTTCCGCCAGCAGCAGCCGGGCCGTCTCCAGGCCGATGCCGGAGGTGCCGCCGGTGATGACGGCGATGCGGCCCGTATAGCCCAGGTCCATCGCGCTCAGCCCGCCGTCTGCCAGCCGTGATCGGGCCGGCCGGCCATCACGGTGCGCATCGCCGGGGTCGGCGGGCCCGCGGTCATCCAGGTGTCCATCTTCTCCGGCACGTCGCGCGGCCAGACCTCGGGCTGGTGCGTCGCCTCCTCGACCTTGTGCACCTCGGAGGTGAATTCGATCACGAAGCCGGAGGGGGAGACGAAATAGGCGAAGGGATTGTTGCCCGGCCCGTGCCGCCCCGGACCCCAGGCGGGGGATTGGCCCATCACCCGCATCCGCCCGATGCCGCGCATGAAGCTGTCGATCGATGGCATCTCGAAGGCGACATGATTGGCGGAGGGATACTGCGCCCGGTTCAGCGCGATGGAGTGGTGGTCGCTGAACTCGGCATCCGTCGCGCAGCGCAGGAAGACCATCATGTCGGCGGAGTAATCCGTGATACGGAAGCCGAGATGCTCCTGGTACCAGGTGCGCGTGGCGTCCATCGCCGGGGTGTTCAGCACGATATGCGAGACTTTGCGCGGCAGGGCGCGCTCATCCGCCGTGTCCGTGTGCTGGGCCACTTCGGCGGCGAAGCGCAGGCGGCGCCCCTCGGGGTCCAAGGTGGTGAAGCCGTAGCCGCCGCCAGGGGTGGAAAGCTCGGAGGGCTTGCCGCTCACCGGCACGCCGGCCTCCACGAGCTGCGCGTGCAACGCGTTCACCCGCTCGCGAGTGTTCATGCCGAAATTGATGTAGTCAATGCCGAAGTCACGGTCCTCGCGCAGGGCGTAGATCCATTGCTCCGGGCCGGTGCCGCGGAAATAGGTGGTTCCGTCATTGCCCTGGGCGACGCTGCGCAGGCCCCAGTTCTTCTCATAGAACTCGCGCGTTGCCGCGACGCCCGGGGCGCGCATGGCGATGCCACGCAGGAAATCGACGGCAACCCGCTCGCTCATGCCACCACCTCAAGTCTTGTCGGATTCGAACGATGCGCCGGCCCGGCCCAACCCAGCCGGCGCGAGATCTCCTCGGCCGTCTCCCGTACCGCGCGGCCAATGCGCTCGCGCCGCGCGGGGGCGTCGAAGGCCGTGGTCTGGCCGCTGACATTCAGCGCTGCAACCGGTGCACCGGAGGCATCGAAAACGGCGGCCGCGACGGAGCTGATCCCGGCCTCGAAGAAGCCGTCGCTCCAGGCCAGCCCCTCTGCACGATCGGCATCGAGCCGGGTGCGGAGCTGTTCCATCGTAACCGGCGTATGCGCGGTACTGGCG